>JAYSXU010000777.1:0-2909 GCA_043716965.1 Fimbriiglobus sp. | reverse complement strand
GAATCACATCAGGGAAGTAGTCGTAGCGGGCACATTCCGCTTCCAACCAGACGAAATCGACTCCGAGCAGCAGTGTGCGGAGGGATTCGCGGGTGGATTCGGAAGGGTCTACGATTGCGATGCGTTGCATGCTCGCCGCCGAAGGTCAGGTTGATCCGCCGAGTTCCCATCCTTGGAGCGGCAGGCATAGTCAACCGGCCTCCATAACAAGAGGCCGGGTCGGAACGTTACTCGGTCTTGATCGGGTTCTCACTGTGACAAGTGCCGCTTCCTCGTGGTCGCGGCTAACTGTGTTCGCGGGAACCGTCTCAACGATTACTGTTGGCCCGAACCCGGTACTGGTACCGGAATTTGGCTCGGGTCAACTGTTGGCACTGGACCCGTTTCCAGTGTTCCACCCGCCGGCACCACTGGCTGTTGGGTGGGGGTCATCGCAGGGGCAGCAGGGGCCGTGGCCACTGGCATTCCCCACGTTGCCCCGGTGGCCGGGGCGGCGGTGTTCGCACACCCTGGGATGGCTCGACCGTCAGCCCCGATGCAGGGGAACTGGGACGCGGAGCGGTCGTTCTTGTAAGCCGGAACGTACTTTCCGTTAACCCACGGCTGCCGCTGTCCGCGTGGTGCCTCAATTAAGCTTTCCAAGAATAGTTCATAATCGTCGGGCGTGCGGGTTTCTTTCCCAGGAACTCGCAACGGTACCTGATTACAACCCATCGCATCAACCAACCGTGGGGTCACGAGGATGATGAGTTCCGTTTCGCGTTCCTCGTAGGAGATGCTGCTAAAGGCAGCTCCCAGAATCGGCATGTCACCCAGGTACGGGACTTTTTGAACGGAGCCTTGAACCTGGGTTTCCAGTAACCCGCCGATGGCGTAGGTCTGGCCCGATTCCAACACGACCGAAGATCGTGCCGAGGATTCGTTGAAGCCCGGTGTGAAGCCGAACGAAGTGGTTACACCACGCCCCGCGTTCACGGTCCGGATGAGCGGAACAACTTCCAACGCGATCTTGCCGTTGCCGAACACGATGGGAAGCACTTCCAGCGTCGTGCCGACGTCTTTCAGTTCCGCACCCGGACCGTTGATCCCGGACGCCGAACCGAGAATCGCTTGTTGACCACCGGCCCGGAGAATCGCGGGGCGGCCCGTCTGGGTGATGACGCGGGGTTCCGAAAGGAACTTCGCCACGCCTTCCGTCCGCAAGGCCCGCAAGGCCCCGAGCGTGCTGGCCGGCACGATGCCCAACACGAGGTTGGCACCGGCTCCCGGAGTAATCGGGGGGGTTGCAAACGCCCCGCCGAAACTATTGGCCGCCGCGTTCGAGGTCGCCAAGCCGCCGAGCACACTGCTGAACCCCGCCGTCTTCCCGCTGATGCCGAAACTGAAGTTTCGCTCGCGGAGTTCGGTGCGGTCCACTTGAGCAATGGTGCAGTCAATCTGCACGTGCTGCGCGCCACCGAGTTGGAGCGCGTTGATGACGTTGTTGATGTTGCCACCAACCGCACTACTTGCGATCCGAAGCACGGTGTCCGAATCGTTCGGCTGGTTCACGTACCCAGTCAGAATGATGACGTTGCCGACGCCGGGGATGATTTCCACGTTCGCCGTCGGCACGCTTTGCCGGATCACCTTTCGCAACAACTCGTAATCGGGCTGCACGATGATGTCGTAGGTCGCCGTGGTTTTGTCGTTGAACGTCACCTTGAGGTTGGTCAACCCCGCTTGCTTCCCGGTGAGCAAGAGAACCCGCGGGTCTTTCGGGTCGTTTCGGATCAGTGCGACATCTTCGTTGCGCTGGATCAATTCAACCGGAAGGCGGTCGCCCGACTTCAAGTCGAGTCGAACAATTCCTCCGAGTGGGACGAGCAACGCGCCCGTCTTGTCGGTTTTGACATCGGCAGTGGGAATAGCCGGTTGGGCGAGTAATGCCCCGCCACCTGTCATCCCAGCCAGAACGGCCAGCCCCGCAAGCATGCGGTGGCGGGCAAACGATGTTAGGCGCATCCTTACACCTCTCCTCGCGTTAAGCCGACGGGCATAGCGCCCGCCTTGAATCCGTTACGATAAACCCTGCGAATCGCATGAACGACTCGCAGTTTTGGCGTCCCCGATGGTCAGTCGGTTCGGCCGGGTGGCCGGGTGAAGCGAAGGAGCACTTCCCTTCACCCGTGGGACGATCACGGCACAGTCGCTAAGCGTTAATCAAATCGCTTCGCCGATCTTCTCGCCGTCTTTCTTGCCTTCCTTGCCCGGCTTCTTGTCGCCGGGCTTGGCTTCAGTGTCAGACTTGTCGTCTGGCGTTGTGTTTTCCGTTTTCGCCGGGGCAGGCACCTTGTCCGGGCGGCTGTCGAACGCCACTTCCCCGAGAAGCTTGAACTCACCGTTCGGCAGCTTCTGGTAGCGGAACTTCTTCACGCCGTTCGGCGACTGCTGCAACATGTCGTGGAACACCGGCGGTGCTTCGGACACCTTGGGCTTCTCGGGCACCAGTGTGTTCTCCTTCGGCGGAGCTTCCGAATCCGGAGCCGTCTTGCGGGGTTCCACTTTGTCGGTCGGCTTGGGGCCGATGAAGCTCTGGGGAACCATTTGGTTCTGGGTCAGTTCCTTCAGCAGGTACTGGTTGTAGAATTCGCGGATGTCGCGGACGCCGTTTACGGGTATCGGCTTGGCGAACTCGATCATCTCGAACTGCTTGTCGATCACGTCTCTGGTCAGCATCGTTCCGGCGGGAATATCGACTTTCGCCACCACGAGTTTGATGGCCGCTTCTGCCGGCGGTGGCTTGGGCTTGCCTTGGTCGCCGCCGCCGTCACCGGAGTCATCGTCGGCCGGTTTGTCATCGAGCAACGCCAACAATTGAGCGTCGGTATACTTGCGTTTGACTTCGGGTGCGTCGGTGTTGTTTCGCA
>JAYSXU010000776.1:0-2910 GCA_043716965.1 Fimbriiglobus sp. | reverse complement strand
GCCGATCGTGTTCTCGCCACCGTACCCGCTGCCGGAGTTTCCCGATGCCGGGTTCGTATTCCCGCCCGCGATCACCTTCATCGGTGATCGGACCATCGGCCACTGTCATGACGTGTGGGAGGCAGTCCGCATCGGCGGCGCTGATCTGGGGTTGGGACGCGGCGATGACCGCGTTCCGTTCGACGTGTTGCGAGGCAACAACTGTGTTGAGCTTGTCGAGGTGACGTTGCCGTTGGAATCGAGCGATACCGGCTATACGGCACCGCGTTACCCGATCCGGACTTCGCTCGGCTCAAGCACGCAGACCAGGGTGTGCCAACGATCTCGTCGAGCTTCTAGGAGTTCGTCCAAGAGCTGTCGTGGCCGCCCGTGCGACAAATGGGCGATTTGAACCTCAGCGGTTCGTTCCGGGGTTCTCCGCGTTCTCTGTGGTGAAATGGCTACATTTTCTGGCCTGCAATCTCGTTGTCCTGTACTACACTTCGCGCAGGTCGCGTTTGGTCGCTCGAGAAATGCTTTGGCAGGAGTTTCTGCTATGACTTCGGCTGCCTCCGCCCTGGATTTACCTGCCTCGCCCGTCCGAGAATTTGTGGTCCCGGATGGCATCAACCCGGATGCTTGGGGCGCGTTCGACGAGATGATTGAAACGTGTGGGCGGACGGTGTTTCGGATGCCGAGCAGTTGTGAAATGTACCTGCGGCAATACCTGAGTCAATTCCCCAAAGAACGGGATTTGCTCTCGAAGGCGCTGCAACAGGGCGTCCCTGATCGGATCATGCAAGAGAGCAACAGCGGCAACATCGTGGCTGTTCTCGACCAGATCACCCGCCAGTTTGTGAAAACGGCCAACCTGAACGCCGCTGAGGGGAAATGGGCAGTCGAAGCGTGGGCCACGGCACTGGGCCGACCCGTTGATTACATTCGCCCATCGGAACAAATCGTCGAACTCACGACGGCACCCTTGATTACGGTCAGCGACAAAAGTTTGCGAATCATCATGGCGTTGATCGCTGGTGCGGGCGGCGCGTTGGGCGGGATGACGGCGTATGGGCTGGGGTTCCTGGTCGTGTATTTGACGGACCCGTTTGCGGACGTGAAACTCAACGGCAAAGACGCGGCGAATGTCCGAGTTGCGCTCGGCGTCCTGGTGTTGTTTTTTATGGCAATGGGCGGGTTTGCGGGCGGCGTTTCCGCGTTCTGCGGCTGGCTGTTTGGCCGGGGCAACGAGCGACCGTGGGGCGGGTTCGCGGCGGCGTTTGGTGCCGCGTTCGGGGCCGGGATTATCGGATTTTTTGTGCGTGGTCCCGGTATTGTAACGTGCTTTGCTATCGCTTTTTGCACCTTCGGAGCCACGTTCACCGTGGCCACCCGAGGCGGACGACGTGATTAACCAAGAGTATCACCACGGAATACACGGAATACACGGAAACCACGGAAATGAAATCCAAGCAACGAATGTGAAGTACAGAAACCACGTTCTAAAAAATACCAATGGTCTCAAATACTGATTTTTTCCGTGGTTTCCGTGTATTCCGTGGTGATACTCTTCGCTAGCTTTTGTCCCGGATTCGCTTCAGGAGTTCCGTCGTGCTGATGCCGGCCACTAACGGCAGGTACTCGATTCGCCCGCCGTAACTTCGCACGAGGTCGGCTTCTGGTATGGGGCGACCGTGGGGCGGGGCGTACTCGGCGCCTTTGCAGTGGATGTCCGGTTTCAGTTTGGCGAGTGCCACTTCAGGTGTGGGTTCCTCGAAGATCACCACGTAATCGACGCATTCCAGCGCACATACCATGACGGCCCGTTCGTCTTGCGTCAGAATGGGCCGCGACGGGCCTTTGTAACTCCGCACGGACGCATCGCTGTTCAACCCGACGATAAGCACGGCCCCTAGTTGCCGGGCGGATTGCAAACTACTGACGTGACCGGGGTGCAACAAATCGAAGGTGCCGTTCGTCCAGACAACGGTTTCCCCGGCCATGCGATGGGCTTCGCGGCGAGCCAGCAACTCAGGCCACGGGAGTTGTTTGGTATGGGCTGGTCTCATGCGAATTGGTTCACTCGCTAGCGGTATCGAATTCGGAGTCGTCGATGAGGCGGGTGAGTTCGTGCATGTCACACAAAATTCCAGCGTGCGCCGAGAGTGAGTCCGTGTAGATTGAGGTGACGAGGTCGATTAAGAATTGGGCTTCCGGATCGAAGCGGTCCCGAAACGTGTCCATGTCCAGACCGACCGCAACCGCCAATGCCCAAGCATCCGCCAAGCGAACACAGGCTTCGACCGGCGCAATCGCAAAGAACTTTTCGACGGTTTCTTGCCCCGTTGCGGTCATCAGACAAGCAAGATCGGCCCGAATCGTCTCGACGAGTGGTCGAACTTCCGATTCGAGATCGACCAACATCCGCTCATCCGTTAGCGATTGTTCGGTTTGCATGGCTAGCCCTTCCGTGTCGTCGAGAAGTTATGGCAGGATGGCATGAATAGTGAAGCGGAGAAGAAATTCGAGGTTTCGCCAATTGTAACGATTACAAACCAAGTAGTGAGTAGTGAATAGTGAAAAGTGGTGAGTGGGTAGTGGTAAGTCAAAACCAAAGCAGTCTGCACGATGTGCGATCAATTCGGTCTGGATCGAAGAATTCATTCGGCACAGCCAGATACTGCAAACTGTAGGGTTCACTTCTTCGTCATTACCGGGTGTCGCAGGGATGATACTCGATCTGACTTTTGCGTGACGTGCGGTGGACCGGCCCCAAATTGCGCGTGAATAATTGTGCGGATCTAGCGGTCAATCGTGACATCCAGACGGTGCAGACGGTGGGGTTAATTGACTTGCGCACTCTTTGTCGATCAGTGAATCTCGGTAATTCAATTTGAGTCCGGGATTCCGATTGCCCTTTTAGGTCAAAGAATT
>JAYSXU010000775.1:0-2910 GCA_043716965.1 Fimbriiglobus sp. | reverse complement strand
AACGTCGGGGCTAGCTCCGCAATCCGGCGGGCCAGGGTGGTCGGTTCGTCGTAGCGAAACGTCCGGAGCCGGTGGAGCCATTGCAGAATTTGCCCGCGCGACAAACTCGGCTTCATCCGAAAATCGCGGCCACCCACACCGAGTACCCCGACCGGACTGACGCGGTCCAAACACGCAAACGCCAACCCGCCTGCGATGTGAACCGCCGTGCCATACTTGCTGCGTTTGCCGGAGGAAACAGTCATTGACGCCGACGTGTCCAACAGCATGTAGCACGGCAAGCACTTCGGCGCTTCGTACTCCTTCACGAAGACTTTCCCGGTGCGTGCGGTGATCTTCCAATCAATCGACCGGATCGAATCGCCCCACTGGTACAGCCGCGATTGCGCGTACTCAATCCCGGACCCCAGGAACGGCGACTTGTCCGTCCCGTAGGACAGCGTGTCCGCCAGCTTCTTGATCGCAATCAAGAACTGCCGCGAGTTCAGGTGGTCCGCCGTTTCGAGATAGCCTTGCATACGATTGAAACTTTGGCCGAATTTAGACAGGATTCACAGGATTTAACAGGATTAAAAATCTTCTCTTCAAATCCTGTTGAATCCTGTGAATCCTGTGAATCCTGTCTAAAATCTTTCCTTCCGTTACGAAACCTTTGCCTTCTTCCCGGCGCCGCGGGCGAGGTCGTGCAGGAGTTCTTGCAGAATGTCATCGCTGCGTTTGCCGTCGGCGAGAGCTTCGTAGTTGAGCCGGATGCGGTGGAGAATCACGTCGGGGGCCAGGGCATAGAGGTCGTCCGGGGTGACGTACCGGCGGCCGTGGAGCAGTGCCCGCGCCCGGCCTGCTTTAATCAGTGAGATTCCGGCACGCGGGCTGGCACCGAGTTCGATGTCCGGGTGGCTCCGGGTCCGTCCGACGAGATCGACGACGTGTTCAATGAACGTCTCGCTCACGTGAACTTCGGCCACGGCTTGCATCGCCGCCACGAGTTGGTTGATGTCCCCGGCAGGTTGGTCGTCGAGAACGTCGAACTCCGTGCGAGCAGTCGCGCCTTTCTCTTCCTTCTTCACGCCCAGCGCGAGGTTGCGCTTCAACACTTCGCGTTCTTCGTCCGGCGTCGGGTACTTCAAGCGGTGCCGCAACATGAAGCTGTCGAGTTGGGCTTCGGGCAGTTCAAACGTCCCCGCTTGTTCCACAGGGTTTTGTGTGGCAATCACCAGAAACGGCGTGGGCAGTTTGAACGACTCCTTGCCGATGGTCACCTTGCGTTCCTGCATCGCTTCGAGAAGTGCCGATTGCACCTTGGGGGCAGCCCGGTTAATTTCGTCCGCCAGCAACAAGTTCGTGAAGATCGGCCCCTTGTTGATGCGGAATTCGTTGATGCGTTGGTCGAGAATTTCCGACCCAAGAATGTCCGACGGCAACAGGTCGATGGTGAACTGAATGCGGGCGAACTGCAAGTCGATCGACTTGGCCAGACACGCCACCAGCAACGTCTTGGCCAGCCCCGGCACGCCTTCCAGCAACAAGTGCCCCGAGGTAAGCAGCGCGATCAATGCCCGTTCGACGACGATGTCTTGGCCGACCACCACGGTGCCAATTTTGACCCGGACGGCGGTCAAAAACTTCATAATCGAGTCCGACGCCGCCGCGCCGTTCGATGACGGGGAATGGTCCATGGAACTCATGGGGTAATAGACTCCAGGTGCAATTCCGAAACAAGAACCTGCTAATGGAGACGACAATCGGGGAGAGGGATTTCACGTCAACGAAAACAAGCATAACCAGAATCGCACCACGAAGCGAATAGAATTCGCCAAGAGTTTTTGCGAACACGACTTCGCGCGATCAATCCCCCGAAAGCCCAGGGCAAGAGGCGAAGCCTCGCCGCCCTGGGTTCTGCGCGCGTTCAGTTTCCGATTGGTTCATACGGGAAGTTGAGATAAGCTTGATTTTAGTCACCGTGTTCGCCCCTACTTAAGGATTTTCACCATGAAGGTTGTTGTGTTGTACCTCGCGGTCTTCACTGTACTCGTCAGCAGTCTGACATTACCCGGTCGCGCGGCCGATCCGGCATCGGCGCCGGTGCCTAGCGAATTGAAGGCCGTCATCGACAAGGCGTATGACGCCATCAAAGCGAACCAAAATCCTGACGGCAGCTTTGCCCCGAAACTCGGTGGTCCTGGTATCACGGCGCTGACCGTCGCGGCACTGATTCGCAACGGTCGCGGGGCGGACGATCCGGTCGTGGCCAAGGCGCTGAAGTACCTCGAAACCAGCATCAAAGCCGATGGCGGCGTTTACGACAAGGGGTTGGCAAACTACACCACTTGCTTGGCAATCATGACCTTCAAGGAAGCGAACGCGGACGGCAAGTACACCAAGGTGATCGAGAACGCCACGAAGTATGTGAAGACATTACAGTACGGCGATTTGGACGCGAAGGACGTGAAATACGGCGGCACGGGTTACGATGGCAAGAGCCGACCGGACCTGTCGAACACGCAGTTTTTCGTCGAAGCCCTGATCGCGGCAGGGACATCGCAAGATGATCCGGCTGTGAAGAAAGCGATCACGTTCATCAGCCGTAGCCAAAACTTACCGGGCGAGTTCAACGACCAGACTTACGCCACGAAAGCGACCGACGATGACAAGGGTGGCTTCGTGTACAACCCGCTCGACCAGGACAACGACAAGAGCGAAAAACGCACTGCCGCCGGTGGTCTGCGGTCCGAAGGCGGGATGACGTATGCGGGGTTGAAGAGCTTCCTGTACGCCGGTGTCGGCAAAGATGATCCGCGTGTGAAGGCCGCCGTGAACTGGGTGAAGCGGCACTACACCCTGGAGGAAAACCCCGGCATGGGCAAGGCCGGGCTGTTCTACTACTACCACACCTTCGCCAAAGCCATGACC
>JAYSXU010000774.1:0-2914 GCA_043716965.1 Fimbriiglobus sp. | reverse complement strand
CACGGACGCTTGGCATCGACTCCAGCACCCTGTACCGTAAGCGGAAGAAATACGGGCTATGACTTCAGGACCGTGAAAATGTCGTTGCGCTATCGACTGTGGCTGTCGTTCGCCCCTGTGCTCCTCTTGCTGATTTTGCTGGGGGCCGGGTTCATCTATTCCCTCGGCGTCGTGGGAGACCGGATCGAGGCCATCCTCCGGGAAAATTATCGAAGCGTGGAGGCAATGAACGGTCTGAACGTGGCGGTCGAACGAATTGACTCGTCTTTCCAGTTCGCGCAGGCCGAACGATCTCGGGCCAAACACCAGTACGACGAGAATTGGGCCGCCTACCAGAAGCACCTGGAGGTCGAGCAAAACAACATTACCGAGCCGGGCGAGAAAGAATTGGTCGATCGCCTAACCGCGTTGACCGATCGGTATCAGTTCCTTGGGGATCGCTTTTTCGACCCGGCTCGTCCAGCCGGCGAGCGGGCCATCGACTACTTCCTGCCGGACGGGCAGCCGGGGCCGTTACTGAAAACGTTCCAACAGATCAAGCAAGTCGCCGGTGAAATCCGTCGGTTGAATCAAGACAGTATGGAGGCGGCTAGCCAACAGGCACGGGAGACTGCGGCGACGACCCGACTCTGGGCGGGCTTGGGCCTACTCGCTGCCATTGCCGCCACCGGCTTACTCGCTTGGCGAACGACCAGCACCATCCTACGCCCGATCGACGACTTGACGCGCTCCGCTCGCGCGGTCGGCGACGGTCGGTTCGACCAGACGGTGACGGCCAATACGCGAGACGAGATCGGCGAGTTGGTCGCGGCATTTAATCGGATGACCTCCCAGTTACGAGACCTGAAACAGTCTCTGGCGTCCCGTCTCCTCCGGGCACAGCAAGCGAGCCAGGCGGCGATTGACTCGTTCCCCGATCCGGTCTTGGTGGTGGACCGTGACGGCCGCGTGGAAATGGCGAACCCGGCGGCCCGCAATCTTCTGGGAGTGGTGCCCGATGGGGACCAGCCCGGTCCGGTGTGGCAACCGCCGGACCGACTCCGTGGACCGATCGAGGCCGCCCTCCAAACCCAACAATCGTTCCTCACCCAGTCGTTCGATCAGGCGGTCACCTACCGGATCGGCGGTGAAGACCGATCGTACATCCCGCAGGTACTTCCTGTGCGCGATCCCTACGGCGGCACTCTTGGGGCGGCAGTCGTCTTGAACGACGTGACCCGGTTCCGCCTGCTAGACGAGTTCAAGAGTGACTTGGTTGCAACCGCGAGTCATGAGCTGAAGACCCCGCTGACCGGGTTACGACTAGCCGTTCACTTGTTGATCGAGGAGGCCGTCGGACCCCTCACCGCGAAGCAGACAGAATTATTGATTGATGCACGGGAAAACACGGAGCGGTTGGTCGGGATCGTCGATCACCTGTTGTACTTGGCCCGACTGGAACACGGCAAAGAGGAACTCAAATTAGGTCCGGAGGAGCCTGGCCAGTTGTTGCAAGCGTCGGCCGAGCGGGTCCATCAAATGTTCAACGGCAAGCGGCTGGTGTTCGACCTCATTTCCGATCAACCGCTAAGAATGGTGGCTGTCGATTCCCGGCGACTCGGTCAGGTCTTGGATAACTTGCTCGTCAACGCCGCCACCTACACCGAGCCTGGGGGACAGATTATTTTGTCCACGCGGGCGGCAGCAAACGACCGCGTCGAGTTGTCAATCAAGGACAACGGCGTCGGTATCCCGGTGGAGTACCTGCCCCATGTGTTTGATAAGTTTTTTCGCATCCCTGGGCAGAGTCGTGGGCACGGAACTGGTCTCGGGTTGGCGATCGTGCGTGAGATCGTGACCGCACACGGGGGCGAGATAGTCTGCGAAAGTGAGCCGGGTACCGGGACCACGTTCCGCCTCTTCCTGCCCCTGTGGGCCGGTACGGAAGATCCGCTTCACGCCGGAGGAATCTCGTGAGTACAACGGATGAAACTCGTGGACGGCCCGAGCAGTTCTTGGCCATGATTCGTCAGCAGCAGCGGGGTCGGCTCAAGGTGTATTTGGGGTTCGCCCCAGGGGTCGGTAAGACCTACGAAATGTTGCAAGAAGCCCAGCGGATTCGGTTGCAAGGGGTCGATGTCGTCGTCGGAATAGTGGAGACACACGGGCGGGCTGACACTGCCGCGCTTGTCGAGGGGTTGGAGCAGGTCGCCCGCTCCAAGATTGAGTACCGTGGCGTCGTCCTTGAGGAAATGGATATCGACGCAATACTGGCCCGCCGCCCCACCGTCGTGCTGGTAGACGAGCTAGCACACACCAACGCACCGGGGAGTAAACACGGTAAGCGGTACGAAGACGTGGACGACCTCCTTCGGGCCGGAATCAACGTCATTAGCACGTTGAACATCCAGCACTTGGAGAGTCTGTACGACACAGTCGAGCGGTTTACCGGCGTCCGGCAGAAGGAGCGGGTGCCGGACTACGTCCTCCAACAGGCCGATCAAGTCGTGAACGTGGACTTGCCGGCCGAAGACCTCCAAGAGCGGCTGAGGCAGGGTAAGGTGTACCCGTCGGACCGGGTCGGCCGGGCGTTGGAAAACTATTTTACCTCGGAGAATTTGAACCAGCTTCGAGAGATCGCACTGGAACACTTGGCCCACCTGTTGGACCGTCGGCGGAGGGTGAAGGAGACGGCGGCCGCCGGGCTTCCAGGGGGGTCGGAGCGGGTGATGGTGTGCATTAGCTCGGGCAGCCCGAGCGCGCCGAAGATGGTCCGGGCCGGGGCACGGCTGGCGGACCGGCTTGGGGCGCCGTGGTACGCCGTCTACATCCAGACCCCACGGGAACGAGTCGAGCGGGTAGACGCGGCAACCCAACGACGGGTGACCGACACCTTGACCCTGGCGCAACAGTTGAACGGGGTGCCGATGCAGTT
>JAYSXU010000773.1:0-2917 GCA_043716965.1 Fimbriiglobus sp. | reverse complement strand
CAACCCCGTACCCGATCTTGCGATCGTGGCCTTGGACGCGGACAAGGCCCGTGCCTTGCACATGATCGGGCAGCTTTCGGACAAACACCCCCGATTGTCGATCTTGACCATCAGTCACGATCACCAAGCTTTGCTGCAATCGTTGCAGCGGGGCGCAAAATACTTCCTGACGCACCCCGTCGGCCTCGAAGACATGCTAGCCGCCCTGCGGCGGGCACTCGGAGAGAACGGGGGGCAAGACAGCGGCAGTACCACGAACGCGAACGGCGTGGTCACCCGCCAACAGAATAGCTCGACGATGGTGGCGATCCTCGGCTCCCGTGGCGGCGTGGGGACCACTAGCCTCGCCGTCAACCTCGCCGCGACGATGTCGGTGATGGCCCCGGACCCCGGCAACGGCGTGGCCCTGATCGACCTCGACTTGGCTTTGGGTGATGCCGACATCGCCCTCGAAGTCAACGGGATGGACAACATTAGCATCGCGGACTTGGCCCGCAACATCGAACGATTGGACATGAGCTTCCTGCGACGGGCGATGGTGAAACACGAAGCCTCCAAGCTAGCGATTCTTCGCCACCCGCTCGAAATCAACGACATCGGCGTCATCCACGAAGGGCACGTCGAGCGAGTGCTGAACCTGCTGAAAATCAGCTACTCGCACTTGATTATTGACCTGAGCAAGTCGTTGCTGCCAACGGACCTCATGGCGCTGCGGATGGCCGACATGATCCTGCTGACCGCCCAACTGGAACTGAGCAGCCTTCGCAACGTGGTGCGAATCATTCACTGCATGAGCAGCGAAGAAAACCTTGCGGAGAAGATTCGGGTTGTCATCAACCGAGTCGGGTCCGAGTCGGTCGAAGAAGGCATCAGTTTGAAGAAAGCGGAGGAAGTCATCGGCAAGCCAATTTACTGGCAGATTCCGAACGATTCCAAAGCGATGATCGCCGCCCGTGTCGCGGGTGCCCCGCTGGTTCTGCACAACCCCAAGAGTCGTGCCCAACAGGCGATTCAAGCGTTGGCGCAGGACATTTGTGGCAAACCGGCTGTGGGGTCTTCGACCGAGATGAAGACCAAAGGCGGTTGGCTGTTCGGGCGACGATAACCCGGACCGGGCCGCCGCCACGCTCTTGACGACCATCACGACGATTCAGCATGAGGACGGATGAATGTCACGGTTGCAACAAGGAATCTCGAAGCTGAACAGCCTGAGCAATCAAGGCTCGAACAGCGGGTTGTCACGGCTGTCGAGTCCGAGCTTCGGCGGCACGAGCGGCAACGGCAAGAACTTTGAAGATCTGAAGCGGCAGATCCACTCCAAGCTCGTCGAGCGACTCGACTTGAGCCGGGTGAAGGACCTGTCCAGCGACAGTATGCGGCGAGACATTCGCCGCGCCATCGAACACCTGTGTGACACCGAAAACCCGTTGCTCAACCGGATCGAGCGGGAAAAACTCATCGAGGAAATCCTCGATGAAACCCTCGGCTTCGGGCCACTGGAACCGTTGCTGAAGGATCCAACGGTTAGCGAAATCATGGTCAACGGGCCGAAGAAGATTTACGTCGAACGCCGGGGCAAGATCGAAAAGTCCGAAGTGTTGTTTCGGGACAACGACCACTTGTTGCAGATCATCGACCGAATCGTGTCGAAGGTCGGGCGGCGGGTCGATGAGACCAGCCCGCTGTGCGACGCGCGGTTGCCAGACGGCTCCCGTGTGAACGCGGTCATCCCGCCGATCGCCCTGGACGGCGCGAGCTTGAGCATCAGGCGGTTCGGGGCGAACCCGCTGAAACTGGAAGACTTGTTGAGCTACAAAGCGTTCACGCCGGAAATGGCGATGCTCCTGGAAGGGGCGATTAAGGCCCGGATGAACATCGTGATTAGCGGCGGTACCGGCTCTGGGAAAACGACGCTTCTGAACACACTGTCCGCGTTCATCCCTGGTGACGAACGGCTCGTGACAATCGAAGACGCGGCGGAACTGCAGATTCAACAAGACCACGTGGTCCGGTTGGAAACGCGGCCGCCCAACATTGAAGGCAAGGGGGCCGTCAGTACCCGCGACCTCGTGAAGAACGCCTTACGGATGCGGCCCGACCGGATCATCGTCGGGGAGTGCCGGGGCGGTGAGGCAATGGACATGTTGCAAGCCATGAACACGGGTCACGCCGGGTCCATGACGACGCTGCACAGTAACAGCCCCCGCGATGCCCTCGCGCGGTTGGAAACGATGATTATGATGGCCGGTGCCGAATTGCCGATCAAGGCCATGCGACAACAGATTGCTTCCGCCGTGGACCTCGTGATTCAAGTGAACCGTCTGCAAGGCGGGCCACGCAAGATGACGAGCATCACGGAAGTGATGAACATGGAGCAGGACATCATCATCATGCAGGAAGTGTTCCGGTACAAGCAACTGGGCGTGGACCAAAACGGCCGGTGCTACGGCCAGTTTGAAGCAACCGGCGTGCGACCGACGTTCGTGCCTCGGCTCGAACAGAAGGGGATTAAGTTGCCCTCGAATATGTTTGCGGAACGAATCCTCGCCAGGGATTGACGTTGTACCCGAACGACGCGCACCCCAGGGCAGCGGTCGTGGCCAGTGACCAAATAACTCAACACCAATAACCACCCCGCCCAAGGAAGGGCGTTGACGCGGCTGTTCGGGCTGATCGTAGCCTGCGCCGACGAGCGAACCACCCTGAAGGTACTTCCTATGAGTCCGGTCCTACTTTCCCTCATGATTGGTGTCCTGATCGCAGGCATGGCCTTGGCGATCATCTTCTTCCTGAGTAACCGTCGGGAAGACGGGCGTGCCTCCGAACGGCTGGACTTGCTCGTGGGCCGGAACTCCCGGAAAGACTCGTCCGCCGACATGCTACTGAAGCAGGCGTTGTCGTCGGTCGATAAACAAAA
>JAYSXU010000772.1:0-2918 GCA_043716965.1 Fimbriiglobus sp. | reverse complement strand
AACTTCAGTACACCGGGCCTTACCCAGGGAATGCGGCCTGTGGTTTGAACGGGTGCGGTGGTCGTTGCGGCTTATCAGGCGGATGTGGCGGTTCCGTTGCCGGCTGTGGCCGAGCAATAACAGCCGGTTGTGGCACGGCAAGTTCGGGGTGTGCCAGCTCATTCGTTGGCAGCAGTTGTGCATCATCAAGCCGGGCTTGGGGTGGCTATGCGGTCTCGACGTTTAAGAACGTTTTCCATCGCTCACACCCGTTGTGTAACCGGGCCAAATTGTCAACAGGTTGCTCCGCAGCGCCCGCTTCGGGATGTGCATCGTGTGGGTCGGTTGCCTCTGCAACCCCCGCCCGTGACGGCTACCCCACGTCGGTTGCCACGGCTCCCTCACTGCAATCAGTTTCGGGACAAATCCCCGCTGACATGCTTTCAACAAGCTATTCAGGCCGAGAACGCTAGGTTCGCAGGTTGAACTTGTTGAAGCGAACAATGTCCACCGCGATCTGGTCAAAATCACCACCGATTCCTCGCAACGTGTGCGGAATCGGTCATGCTTCTGTTGCAAAAGTTCGGCGCTGACTCGCAGGGAGTTGCGCAATGTTTTCAAGGACCGAAACGCCGAGTGTACCCATGAAAAAAGTGTTGTTAGCTGCTGTTGCGATTCTCGGGACCATTGTGGTTGCCAACGACGTTAGCGCGAACGGTGGCCCGTTCTTTGGCCAATCCTCAGCGGGGCCACGGTTGCCGTTCTTCCGGCAAACCCCCGTGCCCGCCTTTCAAGCCGCACCGTGGTACTTGTACTTCCCGTACAACTCCCACTTCCAAACCCCAGCCCCGATGATGGGCGCCTACTCCGCGCCGCCGATGGGCGGAGCCGGCGTGAACCCGTACTTCCCCGTCCCGATGCAAATGCCTAATCGGTAGTCGCTTGATATGTTTCGCTATTCGCCCCGATCGGCAAACCGAGTTTTCGGACCCGTTCGGGGCGATTTCGTTCCGATTTGCAACTTCCGGTCATCAAATGGCAGCACCGATCAGGTATATTCTTAAAAGGTGTGTGATCGGCGGTACTCTTCCGCTCCCTTTTCAAACCTGTGTTTCGAGGTGTTCGCATGGCACGTCAAATCTACGGTGAGTTGGTCCCTTTAGAAGGTGGCGACCCGATTCCCCTAATCAACAAAGTGATGACCGTCGGGCGGCGCGAGTCGTGCGACATTTGCTTGAAGTTCCAAAACATTTCAGGCTTGCACTGCGAATTCACCTTCAATATTGGTTACTGGAACGTCAAGGACTTGGGCAGTTCCAACGGCGTCAAAGTGAACGACCACAAGCTGATGCCGCAAATGGCCCAGGTGCTGAAGCCGGGTGATGTTATCAGCATTGCAAGCTACAAGTACAAACTTGTGTACGAAACCGAAGCGAACTTTGCCGAAATGGGCACGACGGAAGAAAACATCATGGGGCGGTCACTGCTCGAAAAGGCCGGGTTGGAAAAACCCAAGAAGCGCGCAGACTAGGAGTCCAAATGGCGGGTGTGTTGAGCGGGAAAGTGGCGTTCGTGACCGGCGCGTCGTCCGGCATTGGCCGTGCAACGGCGCTGGCGCTGGCCCAATCCGGCGCGGACGTGGCGTTAAACTATTTCTCCCTGCCCGAAGGCGCCGAGCAAACCGCTGCGGAGATTCGGAAACTTGGTCGGCGTGTGTTGCTCTTGTCCGGCGACATTTCAGTCCAAGAAAACGTTGAAGCAATGGTCGCCGAAACGGTGACCAAGTTCGGTCACGTCGATGTGTATATTTCGTCTGCGGTTTACAGTGACCGCGAGCCGTTCACGACGGCGAACATGGCGGGGTTCCGCAAGACGATCGATGTGTCGATGTGGGGCGCGTACTACGGGTTGCGGGCGTGCTGTGCGCAGATGATTAAACAGGGTACTCGTGGGAGTGTGGTCATCGTTAGTTCACCGCACGCCCAAATCGCGTTCCCGAATTGCATGGCGTACAACATGGCGAAAGCGGCGCTGGACCAGATGATGCGCACCGCCGCCGCCGAGCTTCTCCCGCACAAAATCCGCGTCAATTCCGTGTACCCCGGCTGGACGGACACACCCGGCGAGCGAAAATTTGCTACCGACGACGAGATTCAAAAAGCCAGCCAAGGGCTACCGTGGGGCCGCCTCGCCACGGCCGAAGAAATCGCCCGCGCCATCCTGTTCCTCGCCGACCCCGGTTCGGATTACATGACCGGCACGATTCTTCACGTTGACGGGGGGTTGTTCCTACCGTGGTGGTCCAAGCGGGGCGGCGGTGAGTTTTAACGCTAACCGATTCGGCGTTCGACCCACCTCACCACATCGTCAACGAACGGGTGCGAATTGCCCTCGAATTCTAGCGTGTGTTCGGCATTCGGGTAGTCAATCACCCGGTTGTCACGACTCGGGAACGACGTTACGAATCGCCGCGTCAGCGCGTTGTCAATGATCTGGTCGCGGCCCGCAAGCAACGTCAGTGACGGCCCGGTGACACACTTCACGGCCCGCTTCAAATAGACATCGAACGCAACACTGTTGAGCAAAAACCGTGCCGTGGCTTCATGCAGATCGTGGCGATTGGTGGCGATGAAGTGTTGCCACTGCGGGGAAGCCGTAAACAGCTTCGGTTCATTGAGTGGAATCGGGAAGAATTTGGTGGGCCGCAACAGCGACGCCACGAGGACGCGAAGCCGCTGCGAAACAACGGGCGAAACTTTCGGTTTCAAGCCGGGGCACAACAGGATCATCCCGTCCACTAGCCCCGGCTTCCGTTTCGCCAGCCCGACCGCCAGCTTGCCACCCCACGAGATGCCCGCGACAAAAATCGGCAACCACGCCCGCGCTTGGCGCAGATGTTGAACGAACTCCGCCACGTCGTCCATCAACCGCCGAAACAC
>JAYSXU010000771.1:0-2920 GCA_043716965.1 Fimbriiglobus sp. | reverse complement strand
GGGCCAGGAAGAACCCGTTGTTGGCAATGAACCGCTCGTCGCCGGGGTATTGCGCCGCGACCAGTTCCCGCAACGCCTCGGGGTTGTACGGCGAATCGCCACGTAGCGCGAGGACTGCACCGGCCCGGTAGATGAAGAAATCTTGGTGGTTGTTGTGAACCAGCAGTTGCGGCACGTGCAACGCAAACGCCAACGCGAAGATCACCCCGAACAGCAGCGGCCCGCGACGATCCAGAAGTTCGGACACGAGTGGTTAGCTCCCATATCGTTCGGGTAACAGCAGTGACGCGGGATTTTGCAGGTGGCGAATCACGCTGTTGCCAAAGGTCGCGCCCACGGCACCATCGACGACTCGGTGGTCGAAGGAGAATGACAGGTACACAATCTCTGCGGCTTTGATCGTACCGTTATCGTCGAACACGGGCCGCTTCACGACTTTGCCGATGCCCATGATGCCGACCTCGGGGGTGTTAATAATCGGCGTCGAAATTAGCCCGCCGATCCCGCCGATGGACGTGATCGTGAACGTGCCGCCTTTCATGTCGTTGACCTTCGGTCGTCCCGCGCGCACGTCACTACTGAGGCGTTCAATTTCCGTGGCGATGGCGGCAATGTCTTTCTTGTCCGCATCTTGAATCACCGGGACGACCAGCCCGTTCGGTGCGGCGACGGCGATGCCAATGTTGTACCGCTCGTGCATCACCATCTCTTCCGTGGCGGCGTCGTAGGTGCAGTTGATGATCGGGATTTCTTTGAGCGCCCGTGCCACGGCTTTGACGAAGAACGGCAGGTACGTGAGCTTCACGCCGAGCTTGAAGAACGTCTCTTTCAACTGCCCGCGGAGCCGGACTAAGTCCGTTAAATCGCACTCGTCGATATAGGAGTAGTGCGGAATCGTCGTCGTGGACGCGACCATGTGTTCGGCAATCTTGCGCCGCAACCCGACCAGTTTCACGCGGGTGCCGGGCTTGCCGAAGTCCATCGGCGGCAACGGAGTTCTGGCAGGCTTGCTCGCCGATGCGTCCGCTTTCCGCGCGACTTGTTGGCTCACGTCTTCGAGCAAAATTCGCCCCGCCGGTCCCGTCCCGTGCACGTGCTTCAGGTCAACGCCCAACTTCCGGGCGAGGTGCCGGACCGACGGTGCCGCAATCGGTGCGGGAATGTTCGGCGCATCGGCTTCAATTTTCAGCGGGGCAGAAACCGGCGTCTTGGATTCAGCCACGGCGATGGTGAGCGGTTGCGGTGCTGCGTTGGGCACGCCGTTAGTTTGTTCGTAACGCAACACCACTTCGCCGATCTTGATCTTCGTCCCCGCCACGCCAACCGTCTGCGTAATGGTCCCCGCAAACGGCGACGGCACTTCCATCGTCGCCTTGTCCGACATCACTTCCATCAACGATTGTCCACGTGCAATGCTCTCCCCCGGCTTGACGAGCCACTGCAACAGTTCGACTTCAAACAACCCTTCACCCATCGGCGGCAGCGGAAAATCCATCGGTCCCCATCCCTTGTAGTCTTCGATTAAGAGTGTCTCACGCAGAGACGCAGAGAAAGAGTGAAAGATGAATTTCTATTTTTAACTCTTACTCTGCGTCTCTGCGTCTCTGCGTGAGACACTCTTCGTTATGCAATATCCGCAGCTAGGTTGCGCATGGCGTTGCGGATAGTGTCGTATTGCGGCACGGTGTTGCGTTCGTATTCTTGGTTCAGCCCGATGCCCGGCACGTGCTTGCCCATCAGCAAAATTGGCTTCACGAGCAGGTCGTAAAAGTGGTCGTCGATCGCGCGCCGCAACAAGTGTTCGCTAAAGTTCGTGACCTCGGTGTCTTCGTTCGCAATCAACAACCGCCCGGTTTTCGACAGGCTTGTGGAGATCGCGTTCCAGTCATACGGGAAGATGCTGCGCAGGTCGATCACGTCGAACGTGTAGCCAAAGTCCCGTTGCAACTCGTCGGCGGCTTGGACGCACTGCGGGAGTAGTCGCCCGTAACTAACGACCGTGACGGTGTCCCCGCTACGCGCGAAATTCGCTTGGCCAATGGGGACGAAGTACGGTTTTAACTCCGGCCATTGCGGGGTCCAACTGGAACGGTCGCCGACCGGGGCGTCAATCATTCGCGCCAATTCCTCGGCATCGTCGGGTTCGCCGGGTAGCAGTTGTTCCTTGGTCCCCTTGGCTCGCAACAATGCCTTCGGCAGCAGCACTAGCACCGGGTTCGGGTCCACGATTGCGGAGAGCATCAAGCCGTAAGCGTCGAGCGGGTTGCTCGGCATGACGATCTTCCACCCCGCCAGCCGACTCGCCCAGCTTTCAAAACTGTGCGAGTGGTAAAGACTGCCACGAATCCCCGCGCCGCTCGGGGTCATCACCACGATCGGCATGTCGAACTGGCCCGCGCTGGCCCAGCGCTGGTTGCCCGCAACTTTGAGTAGGTCGATCGTGTTGAAGGCGTAGTCGCAGAACTGAATCTCGCACACCGGGCGGCCACCCGCATACGCAATCCCCATTGCCGTGCCGATGATGCCGCGTTCGTCGAGCGGGGAGTTCCACGCCTTCGTCAACCCCTGCGTGGCCGTGAACACCCCACCTAACGGCGGCCCGACATCTTCCCCAAAAATGTCCGTCACCCCGAGGTACGTCTCCCCGTAATGCAACGCCATCCGCACGGCTTGAACAAGTGTAGCCACGAAGTCTCTCGGGATCCAAAACAGCGACACCCGATTCACCAATACACAGTATATGGCAGCATTCGGTTCAAATACTTGCCCTTAGTCGTCTCGGGGTGGCAAGTGGCGGTCAAGCCCCAGGTTGTCGCTAATTTCTTTGGGCTTCTGACAAGCGGATTCACCGCAGAACCGAAGAGCGCGCAGCGCCATCCAATACGAATTCCAATGGCTTCCTCTGTGGTGGACATTCTAA
>JAYSXU010000078.1:0-6144 GCA_043716965.1 Fimbriiglobus sp. | reverse complement strand
CCAAACGCCTGAACCCGCACAGTGATCGGTCCGTCCAGCAAGGCGGTACCAGCCAGTTGCTCCAATCGCGCTAGGTTCAGGGTGTACTTTCCATCCGGTGTGACATCGGCCAGAATGCTGACGAACGCACCGGATGTTCCGACTGAGGCTTTGACATCAATCAACCCACTCGGAGCCAACGCGACGCCCGTAATCGCCGGATCGAAGGTGATGAGGTCGTTGTTCGGTCCACCGCCGGGTGCGGTGTCGTTCGCCAACCCAGCGGTTACTGTTGGTACGGTCGGTGCGGTGATGCGTGTGATCGAAAGCGTGCCTTTGCCCACGTTCCCGGCAGCATCTGTGGCGAGAGCATTAAACGGGTTCACTCCAATCGCCAACGCAACCGAGTTAAAGCGGAACGTGCCATTTGTGTCAGCAGTGACGGCGGGGCCGTCGGCACCGAGTCGAATCATCAGACCCGGTTCGGACTTCCCGAAGAGTGCGACTTGGTTCAGTGACGTCTTGTTGTCACCGAGTGGCGCCGTGTCCGATGCCGAATCGAGTTGGAGTGTGACGTTCGGGGCAATGGTATCCAGCGTGAACCCGACCGTCTTTTCTTGCGACTGATTTCCTGCCCGGTCTCGGCCCCGGAACGTGAGTTGATGCGATCCGTCAGCCGTGCCGTCGAGGGCGAACTTGGTCGTGTATGTAAACCCACCACCGGCGGGAATCGAGACGGGCGTGTACAAGCTGTTGTCGGTTTTGACCTCGGCGACGACCCCGGCGCGATTGTCAGTAACCTTTCCTGAGATAACCGGGTTGGTGTTGGTGATCGCGGCTGGCGCGGCAATCGTGATCGACGGTGCCGTGGTGTCCGGGCCTTGCTGTTGGCTGAAGCCACCGGGGTTCGTTTGCGGATCATAGGCAAAGTAATCTGCCAGTGTCGTTCCCGAGGCGACATCAACCGCCCGGACGCGCGGCCCCCCGCCGCCCCCAGCCCCGAAGATCAAGTCGTCTCGGCCGTCGGCGTTCAAGTCGGCAGTTGTGACGGACACGCCACCACGGAAGGAACTTTCGTAGGCGAAGTCGTCGTAAAGTGTCCCGCCGGTTTTGCCACTCAAGACGCGGACGCGCGGCCCACCACCCGGCCCGGCCCCCACAACGGAATCGGCATACCCATCGCCATCAATGTCCCCGGACGAGACGGTAACACCGCCCCGGAAGGTGTCTTCGTAGGCAAAGAAATCCGAGATGACACTGTTGTCCTTGCCGCTAAACACCCTCACACGAGGGCCACCGCCGAACCCGGCGCCGGTGATGATGTCAACGGACCCGTCACCGTTCACGTCGCCTGCAGCTACGAATACGCCGCCCCGGAACGTGTCTTCGTAAGCAAAGAAATCCTCGAGTATGGCACCGTCTTTGCCACTGAATACCCGGACACGCGGTCCGCCGCCGATCCCGGCGCCCGCGATGATGTCGGAGAATCCGTCACCGTTCACATCGCCGGTCGTCACTTGAACGCCGCCGCGGAAAGTGTCTTCGTAAGCGAAGAAGTCCTGAATCGGCTCGCCATCCCGACCGTTCAGCACTTGAATGCGCGGCGCCCCACCGTTGCCCGCCCCGACCAAAATGTCTGCGGCCTGATCGCCGTTCACATCCCCGACTGCGACCTGAATGCCTGTAGCGAATGTCGAGTCAAACGGAAACACGGAGAGTAGATCCGCCCCATCATGACCACTGACAGCGCGAATTTGTGCCGGGATCCCGGCCCCTGGCCCTGTGACGATGTCTGCAAACCGATCACCGTTGATATCCCCGGCGGCAACATTCACCCCACCCGTAAACGTCGGCGTAATCCGCTGCTCAAGTTCCTGGAACCAGAGGATTTGCCGTCGCCAAGATGTCGGCAGGAAGAAGCGACGACTGGACACCCGCGTGGCGCGCAAAAACAACTTGTACAACCAAGGGGCGACCATGATGTCAGTCCAGTTAGTTCGTGATTATGGCGAGTCTGGCGAATATTAAAATCAGGCGGAGTCAAACCGTCAAGTGAAAAATATGTTTGGGTAGGAATAGTTTTGGCAAAATGAACTGATTAGGCTGTATCTGACGCGACACATCTGGGTGTAGAAACACGATACTGGCAAATTGTCACGGCCAAATTCAATTCGCTGCGAACCGATTGGGAAGTCGAACTCCCGCTGTGGGGTGCATGGCTTCTCATACTTGGTATTCGTTTTTTTTAACGGCAATGTCTCAGGATTTACCACTACGAACGGAGATGGATTTGCAAGTGGTACACCTCACGGGTGCCAAATTTCAGCGCGACACATCGCAGCAGTTCGGGTTGAAACTCGATTTCACATCTGGGTAACATGCGGTCTACGTGGGTAAGGATTGCCTACTTTCATCCCCAAGATAAGCACGGATGCGCCTGAACGTGGCTGATAAAGTAACCCAACAAATACTGGATGCGTTAACACGGGCTGCGGCTGAGCCTGCGGGCACGGCGCTATACGGCACGAAATCCGAACCGGGTCTTTTCCCCGCGACAGCCGCTGCCAAACCAGCGGCGCGGAAAGCCCTTGATGACGGGCTACTCGAAGTGATTCGTACCGAGACGAAGGGGAAGCAAACCCGCGAACTTGCGGTGGCGACCGATCCAGGTTTACAGTTCTTGCTAGCCCAATCGAGTCCAAAGCAAGTGCTTGAAGATTTCGTGCGCGTCTTGGAAGAACGTGAGGGGCAGATTGCAGAACTGGTCCAGGCCACCACACGCATTAGCACGACATTAGCAGGATTAAAAACCACCGTGGCGATGGTGTTGCCACAAGTGGTCGCGCAACGCATCACACCGAACCGGTTCGAAGTGCCAAATTTTTCCACGAACGGTCACTCGACCAGCCACCCCCCTGCGGCGACCACTATGCCCACTGTTACTGCACGACCGGTTGCGACCCTGACCCGGCCAGTCGTGTCCGAATTGGAAGACCTTGCGGGCGCGATTCTTTCCCGGATTTGCGATTGGGCCGCGTCGGCTGCGGCGGGACAAGATTGCCCACTGCCGGAGTTGTATCGCTCGCTCTCGACCCGTGAAGTGCCGCCGAGCGTCGGGATGTTTCACGATTGCCTGCGTCAACTTCATGACGACCACCGCATTTACTTGCACCCTTGGACCGGACCGCTGTACGCGCTGCCTGAACCGGCTTACGCGCTGCTGGTCGGGCACAACATTGGCTATTATGCATCACCCCGAAACTAAACTCTCAACTCTCCGTCATTTGTGAATTCTACTTCGACATCATTGCCCTGGGAGGGAACCCCATGACCCTGACAACCGATCGACAATTAACCGGGCGGGCACGCGAAAGCTTGAAGCGTGCGGGCAACCCGTTTCGCAACTACTTCGCCCGCAACCCGGACGACGACGTTTGCGCCCGCTACCACGTGCCGGAACTCTTTGCCGCCGAGCGTGATCTGCTCCATGCAATCATCGACTTGTACCGCTACGACCCGATGACCCATTCCGAAGTCGTGCCGATTTTGGGTAACAAGGGCGCCGGCAAAACGCACCTGTTGCACAGCATCAAGCACGGTGCCAGCGGGCAATGGCAACTGCTGGTGACACCGGGTGTGTATCAAAAGGATTCGGACTTCCTCGAATACATGCTTTTCCAAATCCTGGACACGCTCTTGGGTGGTGGCAAGCAACAGGGGATGCGGCCATTGGAGTTTGTCGGCGATCAACTCGTTCGCAAACAACTGGGGCTAGCACTACGGTCGCTTTCGGCGGAAGAAAAAGTGGAACTGTTCCCGCCGCCTGGGATCGGCCGGTGGGCACGGCGACTCGGGTTGGGCGGCACGCAAGCCGGGGAACGGTCCGAATGGCTGGCCGATAACCTAGCAGGGGTGGCGACGTTCGGTCGAGTTCCGATGCCGCTCACCCAGGCGTTACACGACGCCGGCCTGCCAGCGGCGCGTGCTTACGAATTGCTCGCCGCTTACGCCAAGAAAACCGAGTCCCGGAACACCGCCGGGTTGATGCGCCAACAAATTATCGAAGGCTTCGCCAAAGCGGTGCTGTTGAAAGACGAAGCGGGACTGGCGAACTTCTTGACCTACGGTTTCGCCGAACTGGAGTTCCAGGTCCGCCCCACGCGGCAAGACCTCGTGCTGGCGCTGCTCAAAGTGATGATGGAGATGTTTCGCGGGTTGAAAATTCCCGTCGTCGTGGCGTTCGATCAGCTCGAAGATTTGCTGCTCGCACGCCGCTCCGACGACGGCCACAAAATCGCCGAATCGTTCTTCGCGGGAATCGTCCAAGTCATGCACCAGATCGACGGGTTGTGCTTTTTGATCTTCGCAGAACGGGGGTTGTGGAACCGATTCGTTCCGTCCCTCGATGGCTACATTCAAGACCGCCTTAACAACCCGGTCCACGTGCCAAAACTCGGTACCGTCAAAGCAATTCGCCTGGAAGCGCCTGCGGAATCACTGGTGCGCCGAGTGGTGGAAGCGCGCCTCCGTCCGGTGTTGGAAGAGATTCCTGAGGGCAATGACCTTCCCGATATTTACCCTTTCGCGGACGAGCAAATCACCCGCATCGCCAAGTCCGAACCGACGCTGCGCGACATGCTGCAACAGTTTCGCCACCTGTTCGATCACGTCGTTTATGAAGCGGAAGAGACAACGTCGCCCGTTCCGAAACCGAACAGCGTGGCACGCTCCGAGTCAATCGGCGATGACGAACCCGTCCTGAAAAATTCACTGGCGTTTGCGGACATTCCGACACGCCCGGAAAGCCGCATCAGCGGGTACGACACGTTCAACCCGCCCGTCGGGCCGATCCCGTTCCCGGAGTTGATGACCGCCACGGACAAGCAAAATCGCATTGATGCGCTGCTCGGGAAAGACCCTGAAATTTACCAACACCCTGTCGCGTTCAAGTCGGTCACGATCGTGGAAACCACCGAAAGTGGCACGGTTGTCGGCTTGTCCAGGCCGACAGCGGAAACGAACTCGCACGACGCGCAATCGGTTGACGCCCCTGTGATGAACTCGACTGCGGTGATTTTGGCACAGAGTCTCGCCGAATTGTGGGATCAAGAGTTTCGCACGGCCCGGCGTAAGCTGGAACCGGACGGCTCGCTCACCGGGGCGACACGCGAGCTGCAAGCCGCCCTGGGAACCTTCCTCACGACATGCCACGAACACGGCGTGAAGGTCGGCCCGTGGCGGTTGCAACACGTCGTCTCCGAATGGCCGTTCGGCGAACACCCGACCTACGGTGCGGTTTCGCTCGCCCATTGGGCGTGCAAAGATAGCCAACCGTGGCGTGTGGCCGTCGGTCTGTTCCTGGCACGCGGTCCGGGCAAGCCGAAGGATTTGGAAGTCAAACTCGGCGTGATGGAGACCCAACCGCAAGTTGTCGATCACCTGATTTTGCTGCGTCCCGAAGACGACACCACGATGACCGGGAAAAGTAAAACGATGTGGCAAGACGCCGAACGTCGCGGCAAGCACTCCCGGATCGAAGCGGTTTCGTTAGACGGTTACGCCCAACTGTACAGCTTCCCACGCTGGCTCGCCGCCGTCCGCGAATCGCTGCCGGAAGGCGCACCACTGCCCAACCTCGCCGACATCATCCAGGAGAAAGCAGAGAAACTCCTGGAACAAGTTTGTATGCCTGTGACTTCTTGAAACGATGATCCGTTCTGCCGGTCGGAACACGCCCCGACCGGCAATGCCACCTGTTAAACCAGTTCCGAAGCAAATCTTTTCGACTGCCCCTTTCCAGGTCTGCTATTTCGATTAACTTGCCCCCATGACCTACGACGAGGCAATTGCGTTCTGGTTCGGGCGAATCAACTACGAGGTTCGGTCCGCGCTGCCGAACGACCTTAAACTGGAGCGGATGCGCGCGTTGCTCCGGGCGCTCGGGGATCCGCACGAACGGTTACGCATCGTTCATGTTACCGGGACCAAAGGTAAGGGCAGCACCTGTGCCATGCTGGCCAATATTTTGCAATGCAGCGGGTATTGTGTCGGTCTTTTCACGTCGCCGCACTTGGTCCACGTTGAAGAACGAATGCAAGTGAACGGGGTGCCGATCACCCACACCGAACTCGCAGCACTCGTCACGCAACTCGCCCCGATCGTCGA
>JAYSXU010000770.1:0-2925 GCA_043716965.1 Fimbriiglobus sp. | reverse complement strand
ATCGGGAGATTCAGAAACAGCCGCACGTGCAAATCCTGGAGTGGACGAAGCCGTTCAATTACGCGGCGGTCAATAACTTCGGCGCGAGCCGTGCCAACGGCGAGTTGCTGTTGTTCCTGAATAACGACATCGAGTCGATCAGCCCGGATTGGCTGGAATCGCTCGTCAAAATCGCGGTGCAACCCGGCGTCGGGGCGGTGGGGGCGAAACTCTATTACGTCGATGACACGATTCAGCACGCGGGCATCGTCGTCGGCATGGGCGGGGTGGCGGGGCACGGGCACCTGAACTTTCCGCGACAGGCCGCCGGTCACATGCAACGCCTGACCTACACCCAAAATGTCGCCGCCGTGACGGGCGCCTGCCTGTTGACGCCGAAGAAAGTCTTCGAGCATGTCGGCGGGTTTGACGAGGGCTTCGTCCTGGCGTTCAACGACGTGGACCTCTGCTTGCAAATCCTCCGCAAGGGCTACCGCGTGGTCTGGACGCCGGACGCGGAGTTGTACCACCTCGAATCGAAAACGCGGGGTTACGAAGATACCGAGGAGAAGCAAAAACGCTTCAAACGGGAATACGACCTCTTCCACGTGAAGTGGAACGAGTTCCTGAAATCCGGCGACCCCTACTACAGCCCGCACTTCCGTCTCGACCGCCCCGACTTCGCGCTCCGCGCCGCCTGAATGAATCAGAATATCGCATTATCCGCTAGCGAGGCATTACTGTTCGGCACGGGATCTGCGCTGGATTTTGGTAGCTTGAGGAGGCTGCTAGATCGTTGCGGCGGTTGGACAGGGTGCCGCACCGTCGCAGCGGGACGCAATCGCTCAGGCCGAGCGTGTACCGGCGGCGTTTGTGGATGAGCACCGCCGACGGGGTGACGGGGTGACGGGGATGTACTTCGCCCCGTGCTTCTTCTGCCCGCCCCGGATGTGGGGCGCGGGATGCAATCCCCGCGTCAATCATCAATGGGCGAATTTCTCCGCCACCTTTTGATAGGCGGCAATTCCGAACACGATCACCATCGGCAAGCCGTTGAGTGCGAAGCCGATAATGATGGACCGCAGCCCCGGATCGGGCACGCCGTTCATCAGTTTGATGACCCCGGCTGCGCAGAACAGCACGCCGAGCAGGAAGAAAATGACCGAGACGCCCGTCATCCACCCGCACGCGATTCGCAGGCTGGTGGAAACGTACTCGTCTTCTGGGATCGACAGGCTCCCGGCGTACAACCCGCCCGCGATCAGCAAGAACAGCCACCCGATCAGGCCGAGGCCAACGGCAACACGGCCCGAACGACCGGCAGGGGTCGGCATGGGGTCAAAGAACATGGCAATTCAGGGCTATCAGGGTACGAACACTGTTAATAGCGACATTGTATTGGCACAAGGCCCAAACTTCGCCCAGCGGTTACAAATCCGCGGCGCTGATTTCGAGTACCTTGAAGCGGATCACGCCACGGGGGACTTGGATCTCGGCGACTTCGCCCTTCTTTTTGCCGAAAAGACCTTGCGCAATGGGGCTGGACGTGAGGATGCGGTTGGTCTCCGGGTTCTCTTGGCCGGGGCCGATCAGCTCGAACGATTCTTCTTCGTTCTCGTCCAGGTCGAGCACCTTCACGCGGCTGCCGAAGGCGACGGAGTCGGTCGGCAGGGTGTCTTTGTCAATGATGTAGGCGCGCGAGAGCGAGTCCTTCAGCATGTTCACCTTGGCTTGCAACATTCCTTGGTCTTCGCGCGCGGCGTGGTACTCGGCGTTCTCGCTCAAGTCCCCCAGGTCACGGGCGGAGGCGAGTCGTTTGGTCAACTCGATCATCTCGTACCCTTGCATGCGATCGAGTTCGGCCTTCTTCTTCTCGTACCCTGCGCGGGTCATTGGAATCCGATCATCGCTCATGGCCGATCGCTCCTCATCCACCTGGTCCAGCTGTGGTCGAACGGCAACGGGCGGGTTGATCCGGACGGTGTGGTTCGCCGGACGAATCCGGGACGCTCACAGAGTCCACCGTCACGAGCCGAGAAAATAACGCACACGAAAAACGCCCGGTGGTTGCACACAGTCTGTGAACCACCGGGACGAAACCTGTTGGCCATTATAGGTCGTCCGCCACGCTACGCAAAATGATTCGGTTGAAAGGCCCGTTCGGAATCGGCCAGCCCTGGGTTGTCCAACCGTCGTAGCGCACCTTTTGCGGATCCCGTTCCTCGCCAACTTTCACTAAGCAGCGTTCTTCCGCAGTCGTTAGCTTCTTGCCAACTTGATTCTGATTGCTGCGTCGCACCGAAACGTTGCCGTCATCGACGATGGCAATCACACACGGGTCGTCCAAATCCAGCAAACGCAATGCCATCGTTTCATACGGCGCCGTGGGGTACGTGAGTTTCAACGCTTCCAAATCGTACCCCGCCTTGCGGGCGTCCTTGCTAAACCAACGAGTGGGCAACAACAATCGCGGCGTGATGACACCCATCAGTGATGAGGCCGCCGAGCGGTTCTGCTGTCCATCGGCCTCAACACCCAACTTCGCCAGCACGCGCGGCACAAGCCCCTTGGCGCACGCGCGGGCACACACCGTTTGCCGCGACTGTTCGGACTGGTCCGGGCGAAACACAATCTCGTGCCGATTGAACCGCTTCCCCGCGCGCGGCCCGAACCGCCCCGGTGCCGCCTCTTCTTCCTCCGCCTCTTCTTCCCGGATGGTCATGTCGAATTCATCTTGTGCCAGCAACATCGCATCGACGGGCGGCGTGTCAATGTTGTGGCGTTCCAACACGTCCCGCACCAGACGGTCAATCGCTTCAAACAAATCGTCCTGGGTGAAGTCGCTCATCGCAGTCTCGTGCCCGATCGGGGTGGTGTGGTTCTTGTAGGTTGTGGCTCGGGATGGCGTAACCAGATTCTCTGGGTGGAAGTTCCAACCGCACCCCC
>JAYSXU010000769.1:0-2925 GCA_043716965.1 Fimbriiglobus sp. | reverse complement strand
CACCCCGATGAAGTTCCAGACGGAGACGAGCTACGTCGTGTACGAAACCGTGCTGGCCAAAGCCGCAATGGTTGTGCTCGTCGAGTGCCGACCACAACGAATCTCGTTCCCGGAACTTTTGGAACACACCCGACAGAAACTGAAGCGGGAGTCGTTTACCAATGACGAGGTCGAAGAATTGCTGAACGAACTGGTAGTCGCCTGGACCACCGGACTGGTGTTGCTGAAGGGCCACGTCCCCTCTTACGTCACAACGATTTCCGAACGCCCCGTGTCCAGCCCCCTGGCCCGCGTCCAGTTAGCTAACTCAGGTCATGCCACAACCTTACTCCACATGCGAGTTCAATTCGATGACCCCCAGAGCCGGCTCCTAGTCCAACTGCTCGACGGCACCCGCACCATCGACGAGATTGCGGCGGAAGTTTACGCCAGCTTCCCGGTCGATCACCGACCAAGTGAAGCCGACTTTCGCGCCGGCCTCCAACGGAACTTGTCGATGTTGGCACTCAGCGGCTTGCTGATGGCGTGAGAATCGAGTGTCACCGGAAACTGATCCATACCCGAGGCCACGTTGTCGCCAAAGGCTAAGAGGCAGTCGTATTCGCCCTGGCCCACGAACCGGTTCGGCGACTCCACAATCATCCGGATGCCGCTGCCTCGAATGGCGACGGTGGCCACGGCCTCACGCAGGCGAGCGATCCGGTGGACGGCGTCGCTCACGACCTTCAGCCGTTTCGTAGCCGAGTTTCGGCTTTCGAGCGGCCTGAAGTTCCGTTGATTGCTGAACGACGAAATTTGAAGCTGCGCCTCCGAAGTGACTCATTGCATAAAAGGTTCAAGCGATGCGCCCCACGAATCGTGTGCGGACTAGTCAGTCAGCGACGCCATACCTCTATCGGGATGTCCGCCCGAACTGGCATGGGCTTTTCGAGAAGCTGGCCGAAACCATCGGCAAATTTTCACCGACGAAATGGCACGAGTTGGCCCCTTACGTTTACAAAACGCTGGCGGAACTTTTCAAACTTAAACCTGTCTCGATCGAAGAAGAAGTGTTCACGCTGGTGCAGAAGGCTCTGGTCCGTGCCGTTGCCAAAGTCGTGGAACAATGTCTATACCTGAACCCCGAAGAACAACACTCGCTTTCTCCGGAAAACATGAGGCGATTGGGCCAATTGCTGGTCGATGAGCCGATCGAGATCACAGAATCGTTCTTTGCCAAGCCGACGCGCTGCGGGATCGTTGGTCGGGTCGCGCGCCACCTCGCAGGTTGGTTACGCAACATCGGTGTCGAGAACGCCACGGTCGAGGCGGCTGTAATTCATTTCCAACAGTATTTCGTCAAAGGTTTGGCCGACGAGTTGGACGAGCAGCCCGAGAATTACAAGCAGATTGTACAGAAGCACGCTCCGCAATTTCGGAAGATGACCGAGACCGATTGGTCGTGGTTCCAGTACTACACCAAGTTGCAAGCCAAGGCCAGTCCGGAAGTCCTCGACCTCGGCGTTACGTTGGACGAAGTTTACGTGGAACTCCGGGCTTACACGGAGCCGTCCACGAAAGGCACCGGCGGCGTTCCTACTGATTCGGACGCAGGCGGGCAGAAGCCCAGAACGATCGGCCTGTTGCAGGACTTTGCCGAAGCGTGGGTCGAAGAACCACGGGACGCCATCTTCGCCCTGAGTGGCGGACCCGGTTCCGGGAAGTCGGCATTCGCACGCCGGTTCGCGGCGTGGCGGGCGTGGACCGGGCCGGAACGCTGGACAGTCTTTTACGTCCCGCTCCACCGCTTCGACGCAACGGGCGAGATGAGATCGGTCTTGAAACAGTTCGCGGGGCGCGAAATCCAACTCATCAGTACGGCTACGATTGATCTCTTCAGTCGAGATTCGACGGAACGGGTTCTGATCGTCTTCGACGGACTGGACGAGCTTTCCAAGCAAGGCGCGGTCGGGGAAGAAGTCGCGGCCAAATTTTATCACGCGCTCGACGGCTTCGTGAAAGAGATCGACGGCGACAACGTGCCGGTTCGACTGAAGGTCATGGTGTGCGGACGACCCGTCGCGGTTTCGCAAACCGATGCCGACGAGCGCAAGGCCGAACGGGTCCGGCACGTCCTGCCGTATCGGATCGACAATGACTTTGACGCACGAACGGTGTGGCGCGGACAGCCAGAACTCGCCAAGTTGGATCAGCGGGACGAATGGTGGGCGAAGTACGGTTCCGCGACCGGCGACGATGAGATCAACAAGATGCCCGACACGATCCGCACCGAGAAGCTCGACCCGCTGACTTGCGAACCGATCTTGAACGGACTCATCGCCTAGTGCATGAAGAACCCGGTCCGCACGATCACAACCGAAACGAACCGGGCGCAGATTTACGAGTGGATGCTGTACGACGTTCTTGAACGGGTCCACGACCCGAGCGGGAAGCCCATCATCCAAAAGGCATCGGAAAAGGTCGCCGAACTCTTAGAACTGGTCGCGGTGACGGCGTGGCACAACGGCGACGTGCGCGCCACAACCAAGACCCGCGTCAAGGACCATTGCGACAAGGCGAATCTCAAACACGTTCTGGACGAAGTCTTTCCCGACAGTGCCAAGTCGGACATCACGTCGATCTTCTTGGCCTTTTACTTCCAGGAGTCCTATGAGCGGGTCGGGCAAGAGCGGGCCTTTGAATTCAGCCACAAGAGCTACGGCGAGTACCTTGTGGCGCGGCGGATCAAGCGGTTTTTCGTGACGCTGCACAAGAATTTAAAAGAACGCAATTGGACCGAGGAAGAAGCGCTGAAGCGGTGGGCCGAGTTGTTCGGGCCGGCCAGCCTGACACGCGAACTACACGACTTCGTGTATGATGTTGTCGAACTCGCGTCAGTTGAAGACCGGAACGCCTGGCGGAAAGACTTCGTCCAACTGTTCGGGG
>JAYSXU010000768.1:0-2927 GCA_043716965.1 Fimbriiglobus sp. | reverse complement strand
GGGGCGGTTCGTGGCAGCCAGCACGATGACGGTTTCGTTCGGCTGGAAGCCGTCCATCTCGCTGAGGATTTGGTTCAGGGTTTGTTCGCGTTCATCGGACCCACCGCCGACCCCGGTCCCACGCATCCGGCCCACGGCGTCAATTTCGTCGATGAAGATCACGCACGGCGAGCTTTCTTTGGCGGTCTTGAACAGATCCCGCACGCGGCTAGCACCGACGCCGACGAACATCTGAATGAACTCGGACCCGTTGATGTTGAAGAACGGCACGTTGGCTTCCCCGGCCACTGCTTTCGCCATCAGCGTTTTGCCGGTGCCGGGCGGCCCGACGAGCAGCACGCCCTTCGGCACCTGGGCACCGAGGCGGGTGAACTTGTCCGGGTTCCGCAGGAAGTCAACGATCTCTTGCAACTCTCGCTTCGCCGATTCCATCCCCGCGACATCTTCAAACGCGATCCGACCACGGGTTTTTTCGTACCGCCGGGCGGGACTACGGATGTAGTTGTTCAGGAAGCCCGGACCGCCGTTGTCCTTCAACTTCGGCAGGATGAAGTAGACGAAAAACGCCGTGAACGCGATCAGTGGCAGAATGAACAACAACAGGGCCGGCGCCATCACGGACAGCGGTTCGTCTTGCGGGTCGATCACGACCTCTTCAGTTACGTCGTCGGGGTTGAGTTTCTTGAGCTTGGCCCGGTACGCCCGGTCGTTGCCTTCGACGAACTTGATAATCTCGGTGTGGTTTTCTGAGTAGGGCAGTTTGGTGCTGAATTTGGCACTGCCCATTTTCAGTGCTTTGACCACGTCCGTATTGGTGTCCCGGACCTCGCCCGACGCCCGCTCTTTGCCGTAAAGTGTGAGCTTTTTGATCTGGCCTTCTTCCGACAGGTGCTTGAACTCGGTGTAGTTCAGCGACTTCGTGTTGTCGAACGCGAACACCACAACCAAGCCGACGAGTAGCAACAACAGCACAAGCCACCCCCCCGGCACCAACGGGTTGGTGCGGCGAGACGGTGCCGGTGGTTCGGGGGGAGTCGGTGCCATTCAACATCCTTTGGGCGAATCGTTTCAAACCACGAGTATCACGAATGCATATTGTATCTTAGCTCCGAACGTGCTGGCACTACGCAATAAATTTGCCAGACCCCCACCGCAGCGCCATCCCGTTCACCGATTGATCGCATCGTCGATTAGTAACACTGCGTAATTGTGGCAAAAATGCAAGAGGATCGGCAGTGTGAGGCCGCCACTATAAACCCGCGCATACCCAAGGCCCGCCCCGACAAGCATCAACACCGGCCACCCGATGATGTTGCCCAGGTGTGCCATGCCGAACAGAATCGCCGTCAGCCAGACGCTGGCGTGCATTCCCAGGTGCGGGCGGATTTGACCCAATAGAACGTACCGGAAGAACAGTTCTTCCACGACAGCCGGTTGCACACACACTAACAGGATGGCCCACCACCCGTCTTTCAGCGCGAGTTCGATGACTTCTTTGAGGTCGTTCGGGTCTTTTTTCACCAAGGCTTGCAACGCGAAATGGTAGCCCAAGTTAATCCCAAGTAGCACGCAAAACCCCGGCACCGAGCTAACCCAAGTCAACAAGCGATGGGCCGCCGCGTTGTGGGCAATTGGTCGCCTTGCCAACAGCAACGCCGAACAAACGATGAGCGTATCCAAGCCTTCAAAAATGAGGTCGTCGTAGACCAGTTGTTGGCGATTCTGGACATCGCTGAACAGATTCACATCGCGCGCGTGCAACACGGCAAACGTGGCCTGCCCGAAGGAGACGGCCATCATGCAAGCATACGCAATCAAGACAATCAACAACGGGCGGATGGAAACGAACGAGGGTGCGAGGTCGAGTTTGACGGGTCGGGGCTTCCGGCGCGCCACCGGCAGCGGGGGTGGGGCGATCAGGGTGGCCCGCACCGGCTGCGACTTCGGCACCACCGTTAACTCCACCCAGGGAATCTCTGCCTCAGGGGGTAGGGCGGGTGGGTTCAACGAATCGGCTTCACATGGCAAGTCGGGCGGCAACGGGTCGGGCGGCAAGTCATCGGATGGTAGTGTGTTATCTAGCACGTCGAATCAGCATCCACGCTAGTAAATCAATGAGTTGCCCGGCAAACGGCGCGACATCATTCCGCCGGTGGTGAGGCCGGAGCACACCGGCGGACTGACGTCGCGCCGTTCGCCGGTGTTGAGGCCGGAGCACACCGGCTGACTGACGTCGCGCCGTTCGCCGGGTACTCGATCACTTACTCCGAGTCGGTGACCTTCTTGTTCACGCCGTCACTTTCTTTGTCGTACCCGAACTCGGCTTTGAGAAGGGCCATCGCACTTTCGCGGGTCTTTTTGCGGAGTTCAAATTGGTGCTGACGCTTGACGATTGGGCCGAACACGCTCATCACGGCTTGGGGGCCGTACACGAGGGTCTCGAAGTCCCGCGCGTCTTTCTCCGTCCGGTGCATCAACACGGCGACGTAGTACGTGTCCTCGGGGTTGTCGGTCAGCACCACGTTCGTGGAGAACGGTTTGTCCTTGTTCTTGAGCAAGTCCTCCGCCATCTTTTGCGTGGGGTATTGCAGGTTGTCGGACGGCGCCAACCCGAAGCCGCCGACTTGCGGTTGGGTACTACCGGGAACGTTTCGACTGACGATCGGGGCCACGTCGTCGATCGTGAAGTATTTCACCTTTTCCTTCGCGGCGTCGGTCGGGAACTGCGCGGCGAATTCCTTTTGCAACTGCTTCAACTTCGGTTCGATTTCGACGACGCTGTTCCCCAAATTGGCACACTTGGCCGCGAGTCCCTCTGCTGCTTTTTTCGCCAACTCACGCGCCTGCTTGCGCCGCCACGCGGCTTCGATTTTCGCACGCGATTCGGGCAGGTTAATGTCCCGCAACGCTTCCGGCGCTTGCTCGGC
>JAYSXU010000767.1:0-2928 GCA_043716965.1 Fimbriiglobus sp. | reverse complement strand
CCGCGTGGCGGTGCGCCCCGTGGTCAAGACCGTGGTTCGGATCGTGGACCAGATCGCGGCCAAGATCGGGACCGTGATGACCGTCGCCCACCGCGTGTGGCGGAAGTGGAATCGGCGGTCACACTCACCCATGCACCGTCGCCGATGGCCGCTACGGAAGTTGATGACGAAGATCTCGGTGGATTCGGCGACGGATTGCACCACGACCCTGCACCCGCAGCACCTGTAGCCGTTGCACCGAAACGCGAACCGCAAAGTCGGCCCACGCCGCCACCGATGCCCGTTACGCTCGCGCCGGCGATTGCCACGCCGAACTTCGATGATGACGATTCCGACTTCGGCGCCGGGCTAACGGATGAACTTCCGGCACCGACACGGCCCGCGACGAAACCCACTGCACCGGCCCCGGAACCAGTCGAAGATGCGGGTTGGGAACTCGTGTTCCCCGAAGAAGCCCACGTCATGCCGCCAGCCGTCCAAGCACCACCCGAGACGACCGCAGCCGACGAATCGGCGACCGAAGCGCGACCGAAAGCCAAAGCTCGGGGTCGCACCGTGAAGGCCAAGGACGAAGTCGAGACGAAGGAACCCGAAGCCAAGAAAGCGGCCAAGCCACGCAAGACCCGCAAGAAATCCGACACGGACGCCGAGGAGCAACCCGACGACAAACCACGGCCCATGAACGGCGCCGAACGACGCACAACGGGCAACGACGACGAACCCGAAATCAAGCCGTTCTTTGAAGGCGGCATGGCCGACGACTTCGACATTGACGCCCCCAACGACCGCTTCGGAAACAGTCCCAACGCAAGCAGTGCGGCGAGCGGATTTGACGACGAGGAAGAATCCGATGGCGTGAGTGCGGACCTCGCCGAATCGGGACCGACCGACGACGAGTACGCCCAAGCACCGGCGGCAACCACAAGCGACGACGAAGACGAGTTCACCGAACGTGACCCCCGCCCCGCACGCCCCGGTGACCGCGATCGCGCACCACGCGGTCGGAACAACGACCGAGGCGGCGACCGTGGCCCCCGTGGTCGGAGTGAGGGTCGAAGTGAGGGTCGAAGTGAGGGTCGAAGCGAAGGTCGGAGTGAAGGCCGCAGCAATGACCGTGGCCCGGACCGGGGTGGGGATCGTGGCCCGCGTGGCGCGCGACCGGCTGGCAACAGTATGGGGCGCCCACCGGCACGCGATCGCGGCTTGCCGCGTCCGCCGATTCAAGAGATTTTCAAGCGTGGCCAGGAAGTGATCGTTCAGGTCATCAAGGAAGCCATCGGCACGAAGGCGCCGAACCTCAGCACGTTTGTGAGCATCGCCGGGCGATACCTCGTGCTGATGCCCAGCCTGAACCGCGTCGGGGTGTCGCGCAAGATTGAAGACATCGACGCCCGCAAACGGCTGCGCGAAATCATGAACCGGCTCAACCCGCCGAAGGGCGTCGGGTTCATCGTCCGCACCGCCGCCATCGACCGCAACGAGCAAGAACTGCACAACGACTTGGCGTACCTGTTACGCCTGTGGCAAGTCGTGGCGCGGCGCATCAAGAAGATGCCCGCCCCCGTCGAGATTTACCGCGAATCGGACATGATTACCCGGACGATCCGCGACAACTTCTCCAACGACATCGACACGATTTGGGTCGATGAAGCGAACGCCTTCGCCCACGCCTCGGAGTTCTTGCAGATCGTCATGCCCCGGTTCGCGGACCGCATCCGGTTCTTTTCGGACACGGAGCCGTTGTTCAACAAGTACCGCGTTGAGGACGAGATTGCGAAGATCAACCAGAAGCGGATCGACCTACCACTGGGTGGCTCGATCATCATTGAGCAGACCGAGGCGTTGGTCGCCATCGACGTGAACAGCGGCAACTTCCGGGCGGACAACAACGCCGAGGAGACCGCGTACCAGTTGAACATGATCGCCGCGAAGGAAATCGCCCGCCAGTTGCGGTTGCGTGACCTGGGTGGCGTGATCGTCAACGACTTCATCGACATGCGGAGCGAAACCCACCGCCGCAACGTGGAAAACACCCTTCGGACCGCGCTGGAGCGTGACCGCGCCCGGACGAAGATCCTCCGAATCTCGCAGTTCGGCATCATCGAGATGACCCGCCAACGGATTCAAACGTCGCTGAAGAAGCGGATCTTCAACGAGTGTTCGCACTGCAAGGGCACCGGCTACGTGAAGACGAACGAGACGATGGGCATCGAGGTGATGCGCCTGCTGCAACTCGCCGCGTGCCGTAGCCCGTTGGTCACGGCGATGTCACTGACGGTCCACATCGAGGTGGCGTTCTACTTGCTGAACCGCAAACGCAAGGACATCACGGCCATCGAAGAAAAGGCCAAAATGACGGTCGAAATCAACGGCCAGCCCCACGTGTCACCGGACATGTGTGAGTTCAAGTGCCTGGACAGCAACGGCAACGAAGTCCGGCTGTTCGGCAACCCGCCACCGCCGCCACGGGTGTACAAGGGGTCTGCGCCCCGGCAGTTCAACGATCGCCGCCCGCCGGCACTGGATTAATCGCCCTAGAAAAGCCCATGAAGCAGAAAGCCCATGAACGATCGTTCATGGGCTTTCTGCTTCACCCGATCTGTTGGATTGGTTCGTTCCCGGTGGCTTTGGGCATTTCCGGGCGCATCAAAAACGGCCCCTTGTCCTTCCATGCCGAACCCGCGAATTCCAGCTCCATTCGCCACATCCCGCTGATGCACCCTTCACCATCCGGTTGGCCTTCGTAGTAGACGCGGTGCTTGCCGATGTACTTTTTCCCCATCGTGATTTTTCCTGTGTTCACGTCGTACACACCTCGAAAGTGGAACGGCCCGACCATGTCGATCCCCTTGCCGGTAATCGCGCCGTTGTTGAAGTGCAACTCGAACGCCTCCATTTCTTGGCGGCCATGTTCTTTTTGAACCCAGA
>JAYSXU010000766.1:0-8740 GCA_043716965.1 Fimbriiglobus sp. | reverse complement strand
CAGGGTTGCGGGCCGCAGGCCCGCTACCCTGGGAACCCGCACCCAACCCCAACCGACGTGCTGGGGGTGGAAGCCTCCCAGGGTAATCGTCGCAAAGCCTCCTCAACCCTGGGCTAAGGGAACAACCCCGTTGGGGTAGAAAACCAGTCTTCTGCAAAGGGGAACAGATTTCCCACCAACTTCCGTGACGCCCACCCACTCTGCGGTGAAGATTGCTTTTTTATGTTCCAAGATCGCACTGGTTTGATATACTTTCACTACGCCCACTGCTAAATTGCATCGACCTGCCGAATTGCGTTTGCCGGTATACCCGCCCCAAAATGGATAACCGCTCTGGTGAGTTGCTAACATCACCAGGAAGCTTACCATCTTTCCAAAATCTGCTTGCTGCGCCGGGGGTTGAAGGGGAAACTTCAACTCAAACGGTGCATCCGCTTTCTCCCCGGAGCTTTGCCTGGTCATGCGAGCCACCCTTGTTTGCCTATCCTTGTTAGTCACACCCGTTTTCCTGAACGCTGCGACTCCACCCGCACCGGCGTCGGAATTTGCCCAGCCGCAATCCCCGGCGAAGCCCGTTCCCTTCCCCATTAACTACGTCGATCAAGGGCAGTTCGATTCCAAGTTGAAAGGGTTGCTCGCGCCGGAAGGGTTCCGGGTCGAGATTGTCGCCGATGATCCGGTTGTCATCAACCCGGTGGGGATGACCTTCAGTCCGGACGGCACGCTGTTCGTGCTGGAGTGGGCGGTTGACCCCATCACCGGGGGCAAGTGGTTCGAGTTCAAGGAGACGTTCCGCTACCGCGACGGCAGTACGAAACTCATCGCCACGATGCGGAAGTTCGTCACCGATCCGGTGAAGGTGTTGAAGCTCAATAGCAAGGGAATTTACGACAAGGCCGAGACGATCATCTCCGAAGAGTTGCCCTCGACGGTCCTTTACCACGACGGCTGGTTATACACGACGGGCCGTGGCACGGTGCGACGGTACAAGCAATCGCGCCCCAGCGGGCCGTGGGACATTCGGGAAGTGATCGCGCAGGGGTTCTGTGGCTTTCACCACCACCAAGTCTCCGGGCTGACGATCGGTAACGACGGCAAGTTGTACATCACCAGCGGTGACGACGACAACTTCGTCGAAGGCTCGGACGGAACGCGGGCCACGGCGATGCGGACCGGGGCGATCTTCCGGTGCAACCCGGACGGCTCCCAAATGGAGTTGTACTCCCTGGGGTACCGCAACCCGTACCGCGACATTGCTTATGACGACAAGTTCAACTTCTTCCACGCGGACAACGACAACGAGGACGGCAGCAAATTCACCGGCTGTCGGTTGGTCCACGTTGCGGAAGATGTCGATTACGGTTGGCGGTTGAAGAACGGCGCCCGCTGTTGCCGCCCGGACTTCACACGCGGCGCCGTCGCCGGCGAACTGCCCGGTAAACTTCCGCCGATGCTCAAGACGGGTCGTGGTTCCCCGGCCGGCGTGCTGATTTATAACGACACACGGTTGCCCGAACAGTATCGCGGGCTGATGTACTACCCGGACGTGTTCCGCAAAGTCGTGCGGGCCTACAAGCTACACGAACAGGGTTCGAGCTTTGAAGTTACCAACGAGTTCGAGTTCCTGAAGAGCGAAGACCCGCTGTTCCGCCCGTGCCAAATGGTGACCGGGCCGGACGGCGCGATTTACGTGTGCGACTGGCGGACGGACTCAGGCGGTGCCGGGCGGTTGTCCGGGGACGGGTCGCACGGCCGCATTTACCGCATGAAGTGGACAGGCACGAAGGACATCCCCGCGATCCCGCTTCGTGGTCTGGATAGCTGGGCGAACATCGTCAAACTGCCCGACGCCAAGCTCGTCGATCAGCTAAACGCCGCCGACATGACCGACCGCGTCGAAGCCCGCAAAGAGTTGGTTCGTCGTGGTGTGAAGGCGCGTGACCTCGTGCTGAAGCGATTCGTTTCTGGGAAATTCCAGGACGCCGGGCGACTCGTGGCAATGGGGGTTCTTGAAGCGAACTGGTCCGCGAGCGTCGAAGATTTATTCCGGCTGCTGCTGAACGACACCGATCAAGACGTGCGCCGACTGGCCGCCGATGCGCTCGGGTTGCGAGGCAAAGCCAAAGACCCGCGCACCCACGAAGCGCTGAGCAAACTACTCAGCGATGACAGCAACGCCGTGCGGCGATCGGCGGCAATCGCCATCGGTCGCATCAACGCCGACGGTGCTGCGGACACGCTCATTTCGACGTGGAAGAACGACGACGGACGCGATCGTTTCTTGACCGATGGCTACGTGCGAGCCATTGAACGCCTCGGCAAGCCGGGCATGGATGCGTTGCTCGTCCTCGCCAAGTCGGGCGTCAAGAACGACCTCGATCGCGTGACCGCCGCGTTCATAAGTTTCCGCACCCCGGAAGCGGTCAAAGCGCTCCCGGAATTGTTGAACGATCCGCACCTCGTTGCCCAACAGCGGGCGGAACTGTTGCAATCCTACGCGAACTATTTGTTCGACCCACCGCTCTCGCTCGAACCCGTTGCCCAGTATCTCGTGACGCACCCGAATGAACCGGCGGTGGTCAAAATCGCGGGCATCGAGGTGTTGTCCAGTACCGGCAACCTCACGTCGCCGCAAGCCATCGACTACGTGTTGAAACAGCTCGATTCCGCCGACGCGGACACCCGTATGGCGGCGCTGAACGCGGTCGATGAAAGTCGGCTGACAGTGGGGACGGACAAACTGGTGCAGATACTGACGGACTCTAAGCGGCCTGCAAACGAACGCACCGCGGTGTTGAAAGCACTGCGGTCAATGGCCGGTACTGCGGCCATCAAACCGCTCATGGATTTACTGAGCCGTTCGGAACCGGCGGTGCTGAAAGTGGAGGGGTTGCGGGCACTCGCCACTGCTTCCCCCGCCGAAGCCCGCAAGATCGCCGTGAATCTTCTCGATCAACCCGATCCCGCGCTGATCTCTGAAGCGGTCATCGTGCTGAGTGCCACCAAGGACGGGGCTAAACTCATTGGCGAACGGTTCGTGGCCAAGAAACTGCCGCGTGACCAGTTCGCCCGTGTTTCGGAGACGTTGCAGAAGTTCAACACCGATCCCGTAATTGCCAAGCTGTACGGCGAAGTGATGAAGGGCGGCTTGCTTGTCTCGCTGGACCCGAGCCGCATGGAGCAAATCCGCCAACTCGTGACCACCAAGGGCGACGCCAAACGCGGCAAGGAACTGTACCTGAACACGAACCTCGTGGCCTGTGCCACTTGTCACCGAATGGAAGGCGTCGGTGGCAACGTCGGCCCGGACCTGACGCGGATGTGGGACACGCAGACGATTGAAAAGATTCTCGAATCCATCGTCGCCCCGAGTAAGGAAATCAAGGAAGGCTACCAGTCCTACAAAGCCGTCACCGCACAGGGGCAGGTCTACACCGGCTTGAAGGTGTCCGAGAACTCCCAAGCCGTTGTGATCCGCGAAGCCAGCGGGCGAGACGTCCGCATCGCCAAGCCCGACGACCTGGAGGAGTTGACGGTCTCGAAGGTGTCGTTGATGCCGGACAACGTCATCTCGCAACTCAGCTTTGACCAGTTCATCGACCTGCTGGCGTTCTTGAAAAGCCAACAGTCGCAAGAATCGCTACGCGGCGCGGTGCTGGATTACAACGTGGCAGTCGGCTTCAGCCCGAAGTGGAACGACAAGGTGGGCTTTGAAACGTCGCTGAACCCGCTGACGGATGAGAGCGTGGCGAAGCTGTGGCAATCGCGGTCCGTTGAGCCGAACGGCGTGCTCGACATCACCGCACTGTTGCCACAAAAGAAGCCCGGCAGCGCCTACGCGCTGACCTACATTTACACGCCCAAAAAGCAACGGGTTACGATCGCCCTGAATGCCGATGACGCCGTGCACGTTTGGATCGCCGGCAAGCAAACATTCGAGCAAAAAGTGCCGATGATTCCCTACCCTCGCCCCGTGGCCACCAAGATCGAAACCGACCTGCCCGCCGGATGGTCCCCCGTCCTCGTGAAGCTAGCGACGGCCAGCAAGGACCACCATTTAAGTCTGCAAGTTCAAGGCGACAACCTGAGAATCGCAGGCAAGCCGCAGGATTAGAAATTGATACTTTCGTGACGCCTGTCAAAGTGCGGGCGTCACATTTGTAAGGGTCTGGCATTTTTTTTGGTGGCTAAATTCTCACGGCTTTCAGGGTCGAAAACCCCTTGCTGATTGGTTGCCAAAGAATCTAGCCGTACACACCGACAAATATCGGTTCGTTATTGACTGGCAATGCAACCTGCTGGAGCGTACCCTGACTGCCTCTGTTGAGACGCAAACCGAGGTGACGGGCGATGTCCCAGAAGCAAATCGAAACGACGGCGGACTATCTGAAGGGCCAGCACGACTCGGTGTCGGCGGCGTCGGAAGAAACGGCGGGCGCGGGATCGGCCAAAACTGTAGAAATGCCGCAATTCGCGCCGCCGTCGGTGCCGGGGGAAATCGGCCGGCTTGGTAAGTATCGCATTCAAAAAGAACTCGGTCGCGGCGGCATGGGGGCCGTCTACCTCGCGTTCGATGAACGGTTGCAACGCCAAATCGCAATCAAAATCATGCTGCCAAAGGCCGCCGCGAACGCCACCGCCAAGGACCGTTTCCTCCGTGAGGCGCGCGCGGCGGCACGAATCAGTTCCGACCACGTCGTCAACATTTACGAAGCCGACGAGATCGACGGCACGCCGTACATTGCGATCCAGTTACTCCAAGGCTACCCGCTTGACGCTTACCTGCGAAAAAAAGGTTCGCCGTCGCTCACGCAGGTCATGCGGATCGGTCGGGAAATCGCACTGGGTTTAGTGTCAGCGCACAAACTCGGCCTCGTCCATCGTGACATCAAACCGGGTAACATCTGGCTCGAAGCGCCGAACGGCCGCGTGAAACTGCTCGACTTCGGGTTGGCCAAGCCGGTGGAAGGGGACGTGGGTGCGGAACTCACCGCGTCCGGGGCGGTGGTCGGTACGCCGGCTTACATGGCGCCCGAGCAAGGGCTGGGCATTGCGCTCGACGGTCGCGCGGACTTGTTCAGTCTCGGGTGCGTGCTGTACCGCCTTTGCACGGGCAAACTCCCCTTCGAGCGGCCCACGCTCATGGCCATCCTTCTCGCGGTCGCAACGGAGGAACCGACGCCGGTGCGGGACTTGAACCCCGAAGTGTCGGACGCCCTCGCCGCGCTGATTCGCCGGTTGATGGCCAAGACCGCCGCCGACCGGCCGCCGTCCGCGCAGGCAGTAGTGAAGGAGTTTGACAACCTGATTGAGTCGGCGAAGAAACTGGCGAACGACTCAAAGCCACATGCCGTGCTGCCGCAGATCATTTACTTGCCGATGACGGTGAGTGTGCAAGAACCCAGTCCGTTCGCGGACATCGACACCGTGGCAGAGTCTGCGGGTTCCAGACCGTTGACCGAGGCCCCGCCGAAGCCGCCACGAAAGTTACCCCCGATCTTGGTCGGCATGATGTTCTTCGCCGTGCTCGTGGTCTTCGCGGCCGGCTTCATCATCATCAAGATCACAAACAAAGACGGCACCGTTACCGAGATCAAGGTGCCCAAAGATTCCAAGATCGAAGTCGATGGGAAGACGATACCACCACCGCCGCCGAAGAAGCCGGAACCCGCTACCGACCCCGACCGCGCGGCGGCCAACTATGTTCTGTCGCTGGGAGGTACTTTGCTGGTGAACGGTGAGAACAAGTGGATGAAAGACGTCGCCGAGTTGCCGAAGGAGCCGTTCCGGTTGACCGGGTTTAATCTGAATGCCAACGACAAAGTGACTGATGCCGGGCTGGGCGTATTCAAGGACTGCAAAAACTTGATGAGGATCACCCTCGAAGGCAGCGACCGGCTGACCGACGCAGGCCTCGTTCACTTCAAAGGCTGTAACAATCTGCTTCACCTCGATTTAACCCAATGCGTACAGATCACCGACAAGGGCTTGTCGTACTTCAAGGATTGCAAGAACTTGACATCACTTGGCATTCCCCACTTGGTACTGGTAACCGATGCGGGCTTGGCGAACTTCAAGGATGTCGAAACCCTGGAGCAACTCAACCTGGGTGGATGCACGCAAGTGGGCGATGCGGGCCTTGCCCACATCAAAAGCTACAAGAACATCCGACAACTTAACTTGCAGGGTACACGTGTGACCGATTTGGGACTCGCAAAGTTCAAGGATTGCAACAAACTACTAATTATTGACATGGATATCATCAATGTGAGTGTGGCCGGCTTGGCGAACTTCAAAGACTGCGCCAACCTCGACCATCTGCAATTGACCGGCTCCAAGTTGACCGACGCGGGCTTGGCGCACTTCAAAAACTGCAAGAAATTGACCTTCCTTTACGTCAGCGATAATAACGTGACCGATGCAGGATGGGCGCACTTCAAGGAGTGCAAAAGCCTCAATTACCTCAATTTGGCCGGTTCGCGGAAGATCACCGCTGTGGGGCTGGCGTACTTCGCTAATTGCAAAGACTTAACTTTTCTCGGCTTGTACGGCACATCGGCAACCGACGCCGATCTCGTCCAATTTATGGATTGCAAGGATTTGACATTCATCAACCTGTTAAAGACGAAAGTCACGGCCGCGAAGTTCGAGGCGTTGAAGGCGGCATTCCCGCAGTGCAAGATCGTGAGCGACTTCGGGACATACGAGCCGATCGTGGCACCGGCGCAGTTTGTGGAGGCTCACGGCATCACTTTGGATGCCTTCAAGGACTGGGCCGCGAAGTTGCCGAAGGGCTATCAGCCGTCGTGGATTTCGCTGCGATCTTCTGGCGAAGTGCGCTTCGATGCCGTGGCGACGCTCGTACCGAATTCACGTGAGTGGAAGCTGATCTTCGTAAAGCGCGACGACGATAAGCCGTATTACGCATTGAAAGCGACGCACCGACTCGCGCGGTGCGGGGACTACAAAGTGGACGACAAATTCGACTACTTCACGCTCGGCATTTTCGACAGTCAAGACGGGCAAGAGAGTTCGTACTGGTACGGCAACTCCGATTTCGTCGGTGGAAAAATTGTCGATAATTTCAAAAACGAACGCGAACGTAACGGCGTGAAGGAGCGTTGGCTACCGTATTCGCTCGTCGCTTACAGTAACGGCGAAAGTATTACTTACCAACTGATGTCGAGTTGGTATCCCGATATGGCGTGCGAATGGCACGCCGAATTGACGGCTGAGGAGTTGGCTGCGAAGATTGCCGAGTACCGCAAGAAGGGCTGGCGGCCACACATCGTCAGCGTTCACAGCAATCGAGTCGATGTGAAATTCCTTGCGGTGTTCACTGAAAACAAAACGAACGAGACTTGGGAGTTCACGCCCAACCTCACGGTTGCCGATTACGAAAAGCAACTCGCCGACTGCAAGTTAAAAGGCGAACGCCCCCGTTGCATCGGCTCGCATCTCACCGATGGCAAAGTGAGCTACACCGTCGTCTGGGACCGCGTGATCGCCGGGAAGTGATTCACGAAACCGTAGGCCGAACGAAACACGAGAAGCCGAACCGAGGGGGGTCCGGCTTCTCGTTATCTTACTGACGATTTATTCGCCTTGCTTGCGAATCTTCTCGCCGACTTTCTTGACAGTCTCGCCCACGGTGTGGGCCGCGTCCTTGGCTTTCTCGCCGGCGGTATGGGCGGCGTCTTTCGCCTTTTCCGCAGCGGTTTCTGCGAGGTCTTTGGTCTTATCGACCACTTTCTTACCAGCAGACTTGGCCGCATCGGCTGCATCGGCGATCGCGCCCTTGGCTTTGTTCGCAGTTTCCGACATGCTGTATTCCTCATTCTATTAAGTCGTGAAACGGTCTCCTACGCCACGACGGGAAACGCTGCACACGTCGTGCCAACTGCGGAGATTTCGCGGAGACGCAAGCAGTTGTGTAGCGTCGTGACTGTTTCAAGGATCCGTCGCATTCGATTCGGAAGTGACAAGCGCACCCCCAGGCAGTATGTTGCCTGTATCCCACACGGTTCACGATAAGACCCCTTTCTAACTGCTGGCTTTGCAGACTGGCACATTCGTTGCTTAGATCGGGTCGCTTATTCCTGGGTTGAGGCACGCTTTGTATGACTGGCGATTCCGCGATTGACACCCCCCGAATTCCCCGCGACTTGTCCTTGGAGCCGTTCTCCTGCGATCATCCGCACCCCTTCCGCGTCGTGGCCGTCGGCAACTTTTCACTCATTGAGTGCATTCGGGATCTCTCGGTCATGCGGAGCGACACGGCGTGTGCGAGTGGGCAATTGCTTCGTCGATTCCGGGCCAACGCCAGTTACTTGGCCCAAGCCTACCGCACCTTGTCCGGGCTGGCGGCGAAAGGGCGACCGTTACCCGCCGAATCCGAGTGGCTACTCGACAATTATTACGTGGTGGAAGAAGTCGTGCGAGAAATCCGCACCGATCTTCCCGCCAGCTACTACCGCGAGTTACCCGTGGTGACGGGCGGCCCGTTCCACAACACCCCCCGCACCTACCCGGTAGCCGTGGCGATGTTGGCTTACACCGACTCGGTCTTGAGTGAAGCCGCCATCCGTGAAGCCATCACCGAGTACCAGCGAACGATGCCCTTGAACACGGGCGAATTGTGGGCGATTCCGACCATGCTGCGGCTGGGGTTGTTGGAAAACCTCCGCCGGCTCGCCGATCAAATTTTGGCAACCGTGGCCGACCACGCCGCTGCGGCGAG
>JAYSXU010000765.1:0-2939 GCA_043716965.1 Fimbriiglobus sp. | reverse complement strand
ACGCCGAAGATGCTCCTACCAGCGTCTTCGGCGTTGACCGTACTACACGTCGAAAATTGTCGTGACTGTGTCACGACTTTTGAGAGTCAAAAGGCGCGCGAGCGATTCTTGTGACAAAGTCACAACTTTTTCTTGGGAGTCTTCTTTGGTTTAGTTCCTTCCAACACAGGTGGTTCTGGCTCCAGTTCTTTTTGCAGTTCCTCGGGGATCGATTCGAGGAGCTTTGTGACGTAGGTTGCGATGGCGAGCGGCTTTTCGATGTCACGAAGCGAGTATTCGGCAACGATGTTGTTCTTCGATTTGCAAAGAATGATGCCGATGGTCTTGTTGTCGGATCCGTGCCGGAGCAGGTCGTCCACGACCGCACAATAAAAGTTCATCTTGCCGACGGCTTCCGGTGTGAACGCTTTGGCTTTCAAGTCGAACACAACGAAACAGCGGAGTTTCAGGTGATAGAAAAGCAGGTCGAGATAAAAATCGTCGCCGCCAACTTCGAGATGGTACTGGCTGCCGACGAAGGTGAAACCGACACCGAGTTCGAGGAGGAACTTGCGGATGTGGGTCAGTAGGCCGTGTTCGAGTTCGGCCTCGGCGTGATCCTCAGCCCGTGACAGGAACTCGAAGGTGAACGGGTCTTTCAGCGTTTCCCGTGCGAGATCGGAACTGGTTGCAGGAAGTGTCTTCTGGAAGTTCGAGACTGCTTTGCCTTTGCGTCCGTAGAGGTCGGTCTCGATCTGGTGAACGAGTACGGCACGCGACCAGCCGTGTTCTTTGGTGGCTTTAGCGTACCAGAGGCGAATTTCAGGCGATTTGACCTGTTCCAATAACACTACATTGTGGAACCACGGAATTTGTGCAGCAGCCTGCTGCACAATTGCCGCGTCCGGCCAAGCGTCGGCAAAAGCACGCATGTATTTCAGATTTCTGGTAGAATATCCAGTTTGTCCTGGGAACTCTCGCTGTAAGTCCGAACCCAGTTGATCGATGATCTTGGCTCCCCACCCCTTTTCAGCTTGCTGCTTTAATATCGCTCGTCCGACGTCCCAATAAAGCTGGATCATCCCGGAGTTCACCGTGACAGCCGCTTTCAACTGGGCCGTCCGGACGCGGTTCTTTAGATCGACAAGGAACTCGGAATACCCGGATGGCAACAGTGCCGATGTGGGTTCCGCCTTCTCGATTACTTCTGGTTTGTCAGCTCGTTTCTTGCTCATGGAACGGTCACACCACAACAGGTGACACTGGGGAACAGTGATCGGCCACGCTAACACAGATTGTTTCGACAGTGTCGAAACAATTGCTCAGACACTGTCTGAAAAATTCCGAACGGTAATCACCGCACACCCGAGTCCAGCGGCCGTAGCCTGTCACGCTGAAGTCGTTGCAGTTATTGGTGGCTGACCACCCGAGCTTTGAAGGTACCTCGCCCACACCCGCGCTTCTCGGCGCGCACCCGACCCAGGCGACACCATTCGCGGACCGTCTGTTGACTCCGAAGTTCCGCCAGGGCGTCCTCGATCTTGCCGAGTTTGGCCAGCAAAACCGGCCAGCTCATCTCGACTGGCGCGGTAGAGTCCAATGTGATATTGTTCACGGGAAGAGTCCCTGGATGGTAGTAGTGGGAAGAAATCACGACGTGAAAGCAGCCCACCTGGAAGGCTCAGTTCCAGATGGGGTGGTTAATAATCAGATCATCGAGATGATCCACAAGGCGAGGTTCAACGAGCCGAGTGCAATCGCGGTGTCAACTGCCGTCCACGGGCGGGACTCTTTCTTCTTCGCAACCAACTGCATCACGTTCCCGTGAACGCGACGGTAGTCGGTTTCGAGTCGAATACAGTCGGGAAGATCCTTGCCATCCACCACATGAATGTTGCCCTTTCGGTCGTACCATTCGATGCGATGAAAGTGCCGATTCTTCACCTCGCCGTTTTCGACAATCGTCACCATTGTGAACTGCTCGTTGCCTTTTTGTTGAAGAGCATGGGGTCGCCCTTGCAGTCGATGACGACCACCGCTCCGACGCCCCGGCGGATCAGTTGCGTGAGGAGCGAGGCGAGACCGATGCTCGTTTTCCCCGTTCCCGGCGGGCCGACAATGTGCAAGTGCTCGGTTAAGAGCTTGCCTTGCAACAAGTACGGAAAGTCCTTGGTCGGGTGCGAGCCGAACAAAAGGCAATCCTGTTCCAGTTCGTTCGGACTCGCACGGAGCCGTGCGGAGTAACCGTCGAGTGCCGTCCAATCGTTGTGAGCTTCGGTTCCCCGCACCGGATCAAGGGCGTCTTCCAATAACTTCAACGTCGGCAGGAGAAGGACGGCCAGCAGCATCAGGTACAGGCCGACGCAAACAACCCAGAAGAGGAGGTACGCAGAGATCGACAGCAAGAGGCCGTGTTGAACGACGTCATCCGGCAACACCGGGGCAAAGATCAGCCCCAAGCTGATGCAAAAGCGAACGAGTGCTTTTTTGAATTGCGCGAAGCTGGCGGCGGCATCGGGTGACGGCACCAACACCCACGGCGGCTGCGGACCGGCTAGCGGGGTGATCGTCAGCTTGAGAAAGAACCAAAGTTTGGCGAGGGACACGCCGTGTGCCATCGCCGTCCGAAGTGTCAGCACGGCAACAACGAATACCAAAAGTAGAAACCCGAAAAGTCGAGAGGACGGAAGCACCGCGAAGAAACCGCTACCAAGGACGAACGTCACAAGGCCTACGAACAGGAATCGGAGGCTGTGGATGGTGAACGTCTCAACGACTCGCTGTTCGACGGGAACCGTTTGTGCGCGGGCTTTCAACTTCCAAATTTTCCACGTGTCGGTGTCGAAGTCGGTCCCGGCCGTGCGGAACCGCTCCACCGTGCCCGGATCAATTTGTGGCGCGGCGGTCAACCACCGGGTGGCGACGACTGCGATTGATTGGGCCGTCAACACGACACGGAG
>JAYSXU010000764.1:0-2940 GCA_043716965.1 Fimbriiglobus sp. | reverse complement strand
GCGGACTGACGTCACGCCGTTCGCCGGGGCACGCCGGCTTCCGCTTATTTGAACGCCTTCGCAAACAGTTCCTTCATGGACGCCCACGATTTTTTGTCGGCGTCGGCGTTGTAGGCCATGCCTTTAATCATGTGCTTGTCGGCATCGGGCACTGTGAAGCTGTGGACCGTGCCGGGGTAGGACTCGAATTGAAGCGGTTCCTTCGAGCCGTTCATGACGGCGGCTTTGAACTTGTTGATCGACTCGGCGGAGACGAACGTGTCGTCGGCGCCGTTGCAGATCAGGATTTTCGCTTTGATCGCCTTAGCTTGCTCCGGGGTGGGTTCCGGCAGGCCGGCGTGGAACGTGGCCACGGCTTTTAGGTCGGCGCCGGTGTACGCCAGTTGCAACGCCGTGGAACCACCGAAACAGTACCCGATCGCGGCGAGCTTGGTCGCATCAACCAGTTCGTGCTTGGCCAGTACGTCGTAAGCCGCTTTCGCACGGCCCCGCCACACGTCGGCGTTTTTGCGCACGGTTGTCGCAAACTCTTGGGCTTCTTTGGGGTGCGTGGTCACTTGGCCGTTGCCGTACATGTCACACGCGAACGCAACGTAGCCCAGCTTGGCTAATTCCGTGGCGCGGCCTTTGGCGTAGTCGTTGAGGCCCCACCATTCGTGGACGACAAGCACACCAGGGCGCTTGCCCGTGACGGAATCGTCGTAGGAAATTTGGCCTTTGAACGTGATGCCGTCGAACTTGTAATCGACTTCTTGGGTTTTGACTTCGGCAAAAGCCGGGCCGCTGAACGCAGCAAGTAGGACCACGGTGAATAGACTCCGCATCGTTTCGTCTCCGGGCGAGAAGGACAGAATTCCCCGGACTGCACCGGGAACTATCAGTTTGCACATCCGTCCCGGAGTGGCAAGCACTCATTTTCGCCACGACCGATAAGATACCACCGATGACCCTTGCCAACAATTTCGGACCGGTGCGGCATGAGCGGGCAGACGAAGCGGATCGCGGTGTATGCGGGGGCGTTTGACCCACCGGCGTGGCACCATCGGCAGATCGCGGAACGCCTGACCCAACAGTTCGACGAAGTTATTATTTTCCCCAGTGGCCCCCGCGTGGACCGTCCCGAGGCGGAGAGCGTGCCGATTCATCGGGCGGTGATGGCCGATTTGAACTTTCGCAACCTGCCGCGCGTGCGAGTGGAACTGGGTGACCTCGAACGCAATCGGTTCACGCAACACTGCGACTTCGCCCACTTGTTCGGCGGCAGTGACATCGAGTTGTCACACGTCGTGCCGGTCGCGGTGATTGCGGGCGGGAGGCAGGGCCACGCGAAGATTCAAACGGAGTGGGGCAACGGGCAGGCCATGTGGCAAAACGCCCACTTCACCGTGCTGCAAGAGTCCGATGAACCCATCGACGATCGTGACCCACCGCCGCACCACTGGAACTTGGCGGTGACCTCGCAGGCGACGACCGCGTTGATTCGGTCGCAGCTGTTTGACGGCGAACCGACCGACGGGTTGCTGCATCCGGATGTGGCCGCGTACATTCGGCGGCACGGTTTGTTTCGGCCCACGCCACCGGCGCGCGATTCGGTTTTTCGGATCACGAAGCCGAAACTGCGGCTGTTCTTCGATCCGCACAACCCGGAAGCCAGCAAGATTGCCGACCAGCTCCGCGAGTACGAATCGCCGCACCCGGAACTGATCGTCGCCATCGGCGGTGACGGCACCATGTTGCGAGCGATTCGCCAACACTGGCGTGACCGCGTGCCGTTCTACGGCATCAACTCCGGGCACCTGGGATTCTTGCTGAACGACCGCGACGGCGAAATGTTCTGGCAACGCGACCTGCGGCTGTACCAGTTGCCGTTACTATGGGTGGAAATGACCGGCGAACAGGGTGAGCAACGCGAAGCGCTGGCGTTCAACGATTGCTGGGTGGAGCGCGAAACCGGGCAGACCGCGTGGGTCGAAGTGGCGGTCAACGGCCAAATCCGGATGCCGCGTGTGGTCTCGGACGGGATGCTTGTTTCCACGGCGGCGGGTTCAACATCCTATGCCCGCGCGATGGGCGCCACCCCGCTCCCCTTCAACGCCCCGCTCCTCACACTCGCCGGGTCCAACGTGCTGAAGCCCGAGTTCTGGCACCCCGCCGTGCTGACAATCGACTCCGTCGTTCACATCAAAAACCTCGACCCGCAGAAACGCCCGCTGCAAGGGTTCATCGACGGCGTCGATTTCGGGCGAGTTTTGGAAATGACCGTGCGGGTCAGCAACATCGCCGCCGTCGAACTCCTCTTCACCCACGAACACGACCCCGTCGCCAAACTCGCCGTGTTGCAATTCCCGCAACCAGGGTGAAAAGTTAAGTGACTGAGTTTGAATCCCCAAACCTAGAGCGGCAGCACACGAACGCGAGACTTTTTCAGATCGACAACGACCAATGCTCCAGTCGCAAGTGCTGCATCGTATTGTCGCAAAGTTGCGATCACCACTGGCCCAACGTCTTCAGGCAATACGTTTTTTCCGCGAATTTGTAGGACACTCGGTTCAACCGCATGGGTCAAAGCCAAAATGGTGCCGAAATCCAGGTCGTGTGTAAAGACAACATGATCGTTGGCCAACGCCCACGCAATGATGACAGAATCGTTGTCGCGGGGATCGCCGATTGATGACCAATGAACCGTGTGCCAACCGTGTATAGAAAGTTCAACAACCCAATCGACAGACAAGTTCATGTCAATAACTAGCTTGATGCTCATGTCATAACCAACGGTTCTTCGCGTTCTTCCAGCCTCCAGGCAGCGTAGGCCAAGACCGCATCAAAGTCTTCGGGTTCCAGTTGGGGGTAGGCTAGCAGAATCCGCTCGCGTGACGTTCCGTTTGCGAGTAAACCAAGTACCATGCCCGCCGTGATCCGCATCCCGCGAATGCACGGCTT
>JAYSXU010000763.1:0-8839 GCA_043716965.1 Fimbriiglobus sp. | reverse complement strand
GGCGGCATCGGGCTGTTTCGTACCAGCGACCCTCCCGGCCAGTTTGTGTTCATCGAAGAGTTTCGGTAGCAGCTTGCGAATGCCCGATTCGGGCCGTTTGCGGTCGAGTCGCTCCTTCTCGCTGGCCACACAATAGCGCACACTTTGCCGCAACAGCGTGTGGGCGTGTTCTTTCCCGGCGATGTCCAACATCGTCCACGCCCGCCACGACAGCACGACGCGGTGAACGTCGATTTCGTCCTGAATCGCGTATTGCAAGGCGTCGAACGCTTCCTTCGCGTCATCCGGCTTCATGGCAGCGAATGTAATTTCGGCTTTCGATACGTCCGACGTGCGGGTTGCGTCTTGGATCGCCTCGCCGCTGAACTCCACAGTTGTACGCGGCATCGGGTGTAGCACTTCGTTCTTCGACCCGCCTTGTACCTGCATCCGATGGCTGTTGCGATAAAGCACCTTCAACACCGGCAAGGCCCGTTCGGCTTCCGGTAATGCCTTCGCCATCTCCAGCGCCGGTGGCAAGGCCATGAATGCGTGGTAGCCGGTGTAATCCTGCCCGCCGAAGGTCCGGGCATTCGCCAACGCCCCGGCAGCTACCAGCGTCCGGAGTTCAACGCCCTCGTTGAGCCGTGCCACCAGTGCGGGCAGTAGTTTTTCAATTGGCGTGTCTTGCATCAAGCTCACGAGCGGTTCGAGTTTGTCGAACGTCAATCGCGGCACGTCGTCGGCAAACGCATTGGCGAGGCCAAGGTCGAAGGCAACACTGGAGCCGACGCCAGCGACCAACATGCCACAGCCAACATCAGAAAGGAATTCACGGCGAGATCGAGGTGCCATAGCAATTCTCCGGGAGGGGTGGGCAATTGTCACTGTCGCACAATCCCAGCGCAAGGGAAACTAAATTGAGTTCATCCCGGTCGCATCCCCACATCCCGTTATCTATGTAACGGACGGCCTACAGCTTGCCATCCAGTCCCAGTTGATGAAAGTAGTGCGTCACTTTATCCTGGTTGTCGAGGAGCCAGTCAATGGTCGGTTCGTGGCGCATCGCCTTTCGGATGGCTTTGACGGTGGCCTCGCGGTGGACTGCGAAGAGGGCCGCGTGATCGACTTCACCTTCGGGCACGTCCAAAATACTCGGATCGAGCCAGACGGAATAGATGATGCCCAGGTCGTTGACCTTGTCCTTCGGCAAGTGACCGGCCCGCACCGCATCCAACACGCCGTTCGCAATGCCGGCTTGAACGGTGCCCATCAAAATGCCGGTGTACCGCGAACTCTTCACCGTCACTTTCGAGACCATCACCGTTGCGGGTCGGATTTGCACGTCGCTATTCAAGATCGCAAACACGCGAGTGTGCCCTTTGACCTGATCGCCGATCAAATTGGCTAACGCATACCCGACCGGCCCGTCGAGTTCGCCGATCACGACTTCCGGTTCCGCACACAGGTAATCCTTGTCCCCCTCGACCAGCGCTTCCCCGGTCCGCATCACAATCCGCTCTGCCATGATTGGTTCCTTTCAGCCCGACAATAAAGGGCATTTTGTCGTCCAATTTGTAAAGTGTCGTTGAGAATAATAATTTACTAACTGGTAATGACAGTCCGTCACATACGACTAATGCCGTTAGTTCCGAGGGTAGTTCATGTGGCTGCGTCCGTGGCACGTTATCGTCTGCGTCATCACTCTGTCCGTTGTACTGATTAGCTGTGCGTACAACGCTCGGGATCAGGCGAAAGACATCCTCTTGGGTTTGGGGGTAAATCTCCTTTCGTCGGTGGTGTTCTTCGTGCTTCTCGAACTCTACTGGCAGCGGATGAAACGGGCCAACGGAAAAGAGGTTGACGGTTTCGACTACCTCAAGTTCGCCCGCAACATCAAGAAGTCGAAACAGGTGCGGGTGCTGGGTACTTACATTTACCCCCTGACCGACCATCCCGGCCACGCCGATCAGCGCCGGGCCTTGCTACAAGGGCTACGGGACTCCATCCGCCGACCGGGATTTGCGGGGATCCAGCTTCTTTTCCTTCACCCCGCTAGTCCTGCGGCCCAATCCCGTGCCGCGGAGCGAAGGGATGACGATGTCATTCGGCGGATCGAAGAGTGCGTTGACACTCTGCGAAACCTTGTCAAAGAGTTCGACGACGACCCGGCCAAGCACAGAATCGAAGTCCGGCTGTTCTGGCGTGTGCCGCCATTCTCACTCTTCCAAGTGGACAACTTCGCTTCCATCTCGTTCTTCTTCCGGGACCGCCCCATTAGCGAAGTGGCCCGGTACGAGTTCTTTGTTGATTCACCAGTGGGTGACTTTGTCGAGAAGACGTTCGACGACCTCTGGCGTGACGAGAGAACCATGACGCTTCAGGTTTACGTCGATCAGTTGCCGCCGATCGTGCCATCCGGTCTTTGATGTATCTAAACTGGTGTGGCCAGTGTCGCTACAATTATGACTGTAAATCGTACTTCCCATGACCACACCCTCACGGGACCGGGCGTCCGGGTCCACTATGCCACGTGATTATTACGAAGTTCTTGGCGTTTCAAAGTCTGCCTCGGAAGAGGAGATTAAGAAGGCGTACCGCAAACTCGCTGCGAAACACCACCCCGACCGCAACCCTGGGGACAAGGACGCGGAAACAAAGTTTAAGGAACTGTCCACGGCTTACGAAGTGATTTCCGATCCGGACAAACGGCAGAAGTACGACCGCTACGGCCATGCGGGGGGACAAGCGGACTTCCCGCGCGGTGGAAGTGGCGCCGGCGGGGGTGGTTTTCCCGGCGCGGGGCAGGTCGATCCGGGCATGGCCGAAGAACTCTTCCGCAACATGTTCGGCGGTGGTGCGGATGTCGGGGACGTGTTTGGCGGCGGGAACGCTCGTCGTGGTAAGACCCGAAATGCTCGAACGAAGGCACCGTCTCCGGACATCGAAACCGAAGTCACGGTGCCGTTTCACGACGCTGCCAACGGCGGCTCAATCTCAATCAGTGTCGGGGGTCGGTCGATCGACGTGCGAGTGCCAGCGGGGATTGAAGAAGGCAAGAAACTCCGCGTTCCGGCCTCTGCCACCGGCGCGTCCGACGTGTTGTTGAAAGTGAAGATCGCGCCGCATCCGTACTTCAAGCGTGACGGCAACGATATTACATTGGAAGTGCCGATTAGCATCGCGGAAGCCGTGCTAGGCGGGAAAGTCGAAGTGCCGACATTGTCGGGCGATCGGCTCACGGTGAAGGTTCCGCCGGGTACGAGTAGTGGTGCGAGAATCCGCCTGAAAGGGAAGGGCATCGTCAGTGGCGACCAGTTTCTGGTGTTGAAGATCGTCGTGCCGGCAAGCTTGGACGAGAAAAGCCGGGAGCTGATTGAAGAGTTTGCCAAGAGCAATGAATTTGATGCGCGGGCCAGTGTGGTGTGGCGCTAGTGGGAGGGAAAGCCCACGAACGATTGTTCGTGGGCCTTGAGTGGAGTGAACCTGTTTGTTGTTGAGTGCGTCAAATCACCATGTTGAATGAAGCCACACCTGCTGCGCGTTTGCTGTTCACACAAGAGCAGCGGTTGAAAACCCTGGAGCAGTTTCAGAAAGTGTACGACCGCAAAAAGTCGGCCAGCGATTCTTCGCTGATTGTATATGTTTGCGAGAATGATGTGCAGCACCCTCGGTTGGGCGTGTCGGTCTCGAAGAAGATCGGTGGGGCAGTGGTGCGGAATCGGTTTAAGAGGCTGTTTCGAGAGGCGTTTCGTTTGACACAACACGAGTTGCCATGTGGAGTGGACATCATCATGATCCCACGGCCCAAAACGGAACCGACGACCGACCAATTGAAGGCGTCGTTGGTGAAGCTTGTGAAACAGGCTGCGCAGCGACTGACACCAACTCCCCGTTCGGAGCCACCGAAATGATTCGCTGGGTGCGGTGCGGCCCGAAGTGGGTTGCGTCCCATGTCATGATCCTTCTCGTGAAGGGCTACCAATTCTTCATTCGCCCGTGGTTGCCGCCGTCCTGTCGGTTTCAACCGGGGTGTAGTGAATACTTCATCCTTGCGGTGCGAAAGTACGGTCCAATTCAGGGTGGCGTCAAGGGTGTGTGGCGTGTCTGTCGATGCAATCCGCTTTGCGAAGGCGGCTACGACCCACCGTGATGGAACGCACCCGCGAAGCCGTGTTCATCGACGACCGCACGTTCTGGATCAACCGTCCGTGTAGCAGCGATTGGCTGCTCGAATACCCGGTCATGCGGGCAGCGTGTGCGGTTGACGAGTCGGTTCCGTATTGGTCGGAAATCTGGCCCGCGTCGCGGATGTTGGCCAAGGCGATCTTGCGCGAGCCGTGGGAGTCGTACCCAAAGTGGGAAGCGCTGGAAATCGCGTGTGGCCTCGGGCTGTCAGGAATCGCCGCCCTGAGTCGTGGCTTACGGGTGACGTTTTCGGACATCGACGCCTTCGCACTTCGGTTCGCTGCCGAGAACGCCAAACTCAACGGCTTCACCGATTTCTCCACCCAGCCGATCGACCTGCGCAACCCACCTACTGACCTGAAAGTCCCGGTGCTGTTCGGCGCAGATTTACTCTACGAATCTCGGCTGATCGAGGATGTCGCCAAGTTCATCGACACGGTTTTGGCACCCGATGGGATGTGCCTAATTGCCGATCCGGATCGTCTCTCCGCTCGGCCCTTTCGTGGGAGTTGCGAGAACCTCGGGTTAAAAGTTGAGACTGCATTCGCACGTGCCGGTGAACCGGGTGGCGAGCGTACCAAGGGGACGATTTACCGCATCACACATCGACAACGGGCGTGATACTCATCGTTTTTTCAGTTTCCGAAGCTTACACTACTCAGTGCTAGATTCAGCCTGCCTTCCTCACTGCCCATTTTATAACCATGCGATACGCAACACTATTGCTGCTCGTGATTTCGACACCAGTCTTGGCGGGTGAAGTGGCGCCGATGCCACGCTTGCACATCGACCTGACTGGGTATCACACGGTGGCGACCGCGATCCAAGCGGACACCAAGCCGACGAAGGTCATCACGGGGCCGTTGATTGTCGGGTACGTGGGCGTCGAAATTGGCACTGACAAACAGGGTCACGTGATCTTGGAAGAGATCGCCCCTGATTCACCCGCCGAACTCGCGGGGTTGAAGGCGGGCAGCCGGATTGTGAAATTCAACGACGAAGCTGTGTCAACTCGTGCCATCCTGAAGGAAAAGCTTCGCGGTATTTACGCTGATGAACCGATCACGTTCACGATTCAAACCGGCGAATCGCAAAAGGACATCAAAGTCACTCCGCGTGCGGCAAGTAAACCGTTTTCCTCCGTGCCCCAAGTTCGCGTGGTGCTGGGCGTCACGAGTGGCGAAATGAAATCCGGCGGGGGCGTCGTCGTCGATGGCGTCACAACAGGTGGTGCCGGTGACAAAGCGGGCATGAAGGTCGGCGATGTCGTGTTGAAAATTGACGAAACGAAGCTCGAAGGGTCCACGAGTATCCGTGAAACGTTGGACAACAAAAAGCCCGGCGATGTTGTGAAGTTGTTGATTTCACGCAACAAGGAAGAACAGGAAATTCGCGTGACGTTGCTCGCCGATCAGACCGGACCCGGCGGTCGCACGATGGGTTGGGACGATCGCCTTCCGCAAGCTTGGAAGAAGCCGGTTTATAAACTCGCCATCATTGGCGTGGAATACCCGGACGTGAAGCACAACGCGAAGATCAACGACGAAGATTGGGAATCGTCGATGTTTTCGCTGGGCAAGTACACGGACAAATCCGCAACCGGCCAGCGCGTCTTCGGCAGCATGGCCGATTACTACCGGGAGATTTCGTACAGCCAGTTTACCGTTGAAGGCAAGTTCGTCGGCTGGGTTGAAGTCGGCAAGAAACGCCTCGAATACTCCAGCGGGAGCGGCACGAGTACCAAAGAGAAAACCGGGCTTCTGACCGAGGCGATGGACAAGGTACTCGCCAAACAAGGAAAAGATTCACTGAAAGATTACGACGGCGTGTTCTTCATCTACGCCGGGGAGCGGGTGCAAACCACACGCGGCGGGCTGTACTGGCCGCACCGGGCGAGCGTCAGTCACAACGGCAAGCGGTGGCCATACTTCATCGTGCAAGAAGGCGGCGCGAAGATGAACGACATCAGTGTTTTTTGCCACGAGTTCGGCCACATGCTCGGCTTGCCCGATTTGTACGCGCGCCCCGAAGTTCCCGGTATGGAAGGTGTCGGCCAGTGGTGTGCGATGTCGCAGCAAATCGGCGCGGGACGCCCGCAACACTTCTCGGCGTGGAGCAAGGACCAACTCGGCTGGCTCAAGCCCATTGCCATTGATCCCCGTGTGAAGCAGAAAATGATTTTATCACCCATCGAAGATGCCCCGAACGAGTGCGTCAAAATCCTGGTTCGACCGGACGGCAGCGAGTATTTTCTGCTCGAAAACCGCAGCAAGAAAGGCTTCGACACCGAACTGCCCGCCGAAGGCTTGTTGATCTGGCGGGTACTCCCCAACAACCGTGAGCAACGAGTCTTCCTCGAAGAAGCGCACGGCGTCGAAGGCCAAACCGGCCCGCGGGTGTTCCTGGGTGCTGTACCGTTTCCTAGCCCCGCAAATACGTCATTTGCACCCTACACGATCCCCAGCAGCAAGAGCCAATTGGGCGGCGGTTACGACGTGTACATCACCAACATCCGCAAGCTTCCGGATGGCCGCGTCACATTTCATGTTGGTTATCAGTTCCAGTGAGTGTTGAAAACTCAAATCTTCAAAAAGCCCACGGACGATCGTCCGTGGGCTTTCGGCCCCATTGAAACAGAAACTCCTGCCCCGGAATCTTGTTTCCCCACTTCAGCTCCCTAGGCTTTTCATTACGACTCAGGGCTTGGTTTTGTCGAATCGAAGGGAGTTTCCTAGTGCGCACGCTCATTACGGGTGGAGCTGGTTTCGTGGGGTCTCACTTGTGTGAGCGGTTTCTTGCCGAGGGGCATGAAGTCATCTGTGTGGATAATTTCATCACAGGTCGCCCGACGAACATTGAACACCTTCGCACGAATCCCAAGTTTCGCATCATCGTTCACGATGCGTCGCAGCCGTTGTTCGTTGATGGGCTTGTTGATAACGTGCTGCACTTTGCCAGCCCCGCTAGTCCCGTCGATTACGTTAAGAGCAGCATCCAAACGCTGAAAATCGGCTCACTGGGCACCCACGTTTCGCTCGGGATTGCGAAGGCACATGGTGCGCGATACTTGCTGGCTAGCACGTCTGAGGTGTACGGCGATCCGGTCGTCCACCCGCAAACGGAGTCGTACTGGGGTAACGTCAACCCGGTCGGCGAGCGGAGCATGTACGACGAAGCGAAGCGGTTCGCGGAAGCCATGACGATGGCCTACCACCGCGAACACGGCGTCAACACCCACATTATCCGCATTTTCAATACGTATGGGCCACGGATGCGGTTGGACGATGGCCGCGTGTTGCCGAACTTCGTCGGCCAAGCGTTGCGGGGCGACCCGATTACGGTGTACGGGGAAGGGCAGCAAACCCGAAGCTTTTGTTACGTGACGGACTTAGTCGATGGGATTTTCCGGCTCTTGTTCAAAGACTATCACATGCCGGTCAACTTGGGGAACCCGTCTGAAATCACGATCATGGAATTCGCGGACGAGATCCTACGCCACACTGGCAGCAAGAGTCCGATCATTTACAAGCCACTACCACCGGACGACCCGAAGCAACGAAAACCGGACATCACGTTAGCGCGGAAACTGCTCGACTGGGAACCCAAAATCGGCCGTGAAGAAGGTTTAAAGCTGACCTTAGACTACTTCCGGACTAAAGTGAGCGACGCCCGAGGCGGACAATAGTGTTGGTGTCTGGGGTTCGGCTTGACTCTGTTACCAAGTGTGGCATCTGATGCGGTCCTGTTCTATCGTCATACTGGTCTTTGTCGCGTTGGTAGCATTCCCTCCCCGGTCGATGGGCGGGCAGCTTCTCACTACGAATTTGTCGCTGCTTGCGGATGCAAACCAGGCATTGTCCAGCATTGAACGAGTGCAAAATTGGATCACGCCTGCAATCAGTGGTGTTGCCTTTTTTTGTGTGATCGGCGTTGCGTGGGTCGTGATGCTCCGGATGCGGATTCGGCAGCAAACGGAACAAATTCGTCAGCAACACGCACGGAAGACACACAGTGATGCGCGGTACCGCGATTTATTCGACAACGCGGGTGACGCAGTATGGGAAACCGATAGTGATGGTCGAATCCTCTTTATGAACCGCGCGGCTGAGGAACTCTTGGGCCGTCCCGCTAGCGAAGCGATCGACCATCTTCTCGGCGAGTTTTTACTTCCGGAAGAGCGATCGAAATCACGAGGGAGCGCGATCCGCAATGTGTTTAAGCCGTATGAGATCACAATCTTGCCCCGCGATGGCACACCGATCGCTGTTGAAGTCACCAGTCGTGTCCTACCGGATCGGACGATTCAAACGATTGCGCGCAACATTACCGAGCGAAAATCCCTCCAAGAGCGGGCATTGCGGGTCCAAAAGTTGGAGGCCGTTGGCCGTCTGGCCGGGGGGATTTCGCACGACTTTAACAACCTGCTGACCGTCATCAATGGCAACGCCGAACTGCTTGTCATGGCAACCCCGGTGGACGACCCGAACCGCTACCTCACCGCCGAGATTCTCGACGCCGGAAACCGGGCGGCAAACTTAACCCGCCAACTTCTCGCCTTCAGCCGACATCGACGCCTCGAAAATAGCTCGCTGGATCTGAACGCGGTGATTACCAACATGACCGTGTTGCTTCGCCGATTGATCGGCGAGCAAATTCACATGGTCTCCGACCT
>JAYSXU010000762.1:0-2966 GCA_043716965.1 Fimbriiglobus sp. | reverse complement strand
ATAGCGGGTGGCAGAAACGAAACTTGAAGCAGGCGGGCGCCGAGGTTGGCTTGGCTTGCGGCTTCGAGGAGTGCCCCGGCTTGTTTGGTGTTTTCGACGTTCCCTACCGTGTTGCCGACCGCTTCGACGATGGCCGTGGCGCCGGGGTTTTGCTTCACCCACATCAAGCCACCCACGATGAGCAGCGCCCCGAGAACCAACCGCAGGCGGGGATCGAAGACGGTGCGGAAGAATTTGGACACCAGCACCAGCGGCGCGGCTTTGCGGGGGCGTTTCAGTTCTTCAATCTTGGCCAACTCGTACCGCTTCATCATGGTGCGGACATTAATTTTCTTCGACTGGTCGAGGTTGGCGGCGCGAATCTCGACGGCTTGTTCGACGATGGCATCGGCGGCATCGGCGGCCTTGGTTTTGGCTTCTGCGGCGCTGACACCTTCCGCCTCGAAGCGTTTTTGTTCGAGCGTCAGCAGGTGCTTCTTCGCCTTCGCTTGTTTGCGGGCTTCGATGCTACTTTCGATCCGGTTGATGATGCCGTCACGCCACGCGGCCTGTTTCGGTTTCGTCTCGCCTTTTTCCAGCATCGCGGCCCGAACCGGCAACTTCGCGGCGTACCCGAAGATGGTTTCGTACACCACTTCCCAGTGGTCGCCCGATGCCGTAACAACGAACTGTCGCACTGCGTCTTCGTCCACGCCCGCCAACCGCATTCGCTTCAAAATGTTGTCGCAATCCGCCTTATTTGCCAGCCGCTTCTGGTACGCAGGCCGCGCGATGCCGAATGCAAACCCGACGCCCAACAGCGTGCCTAACACGATGCCCACCAAACCCGCGACGACGTACCCGGAGAAGTACAAGCCGACGACGAACAACACACCGGCCAGTCCGATCGTTAGCCAATCGACGATGCGTGCTCCGAACAGCCACTCGCGGATTTTGCGGAAGAGGTAGGAATCCGTGAGCAACCCGGACGCGATCAACCCCGCCACCACCATCGTGACCGATGCGAGTAACAGCCCCACCCCAATTGCCGGCTTCACGAACAACACCCCGAGGCCCAGCACTGCACCCGCAAGCGGTACGAGAACCGCGAGCGTGCCGCCGAGTTTCGCCACCAGGTTGCTGACGATTTGCTTCGTCAGCCCCTCGAACACCGTAATCTGTTCGTCCGTCGGTCGCGGCGGCCCGGCCTTCGATTGATCCTGCCAGGTTCGCAGCACCCCGATGAACTCTTCCATCGACTGAAACCGCTGCTCCGGGTCTTTCACCAGGGTTCGGTCCACAATCGCGGCCAAGTCTTTGGGGGTAGTCTTCGCCACACTCAGAAGCGGCGGTGGCGGGTCGTTGAGGTGCTTGTGAATCACGTCCATCGCGGTCTTGCCCTGGAACGGCGCGTGACCGGACAGCATGGCGTACAGCGTGCAGCCGAGCGAATAAATGTCCGCCCGGTGATCGACGCCCGCCGCGTCTCGGCATTGCTCCGGCGACATGTACGACGGCGACCCCATCGCACTGCCGACGTTCGTGACGCCGACCGACACCGATTGCAACTTCGACCCGCCGACGTGCGTTTTCGCTCCGGGCGAACCTTCCGGCAAGGCGTCGTCGGTGGCCGTCATGCCACGGGTTTTGACGAGGCCCAGGTCGGCGACTTTCACGATTCCCTCGACGTTGAGCATCAAGTTGTCCGGCTTAATGTCCCGGTGAACCATGCCGCGATCGTGGGCGAATTTCAGCCCGCGTGCCGCTTGCAAGATGTACCCCACGGCGACGTTCGGCTCGATCGTCCCGTTGCGTTTGAGGACATCCCCGAGCGACTTGCCTTCGACGAACTCCATGCTGAAGAAGTTGATACCCGCGTCCGCGCCGATGTCGTAAACTGCACGACGTTGTGGTGGTTCAGTTGCGCCGCAGCGTAGGCTTCGCGGGTGAAGCGGGCCAGGAAAATCGGGTCGCGCGCCCAGTTCGCGTGCATCACTTTGACAGCGACGGACCGATCGAGGGACGTTTGCCGTGCCAAGTAGACCGCCCCCATTCCGCCCGCACCGAGTTGCTTCATCAACTCGTACCCACCCAAGTGGTCGGGCATCTCTTGCGCTTCGACCGTGCCTTTCTTCGCGGGCTTCTTGGCATTCGGCGCACCGCCGATGTCGGTCGTCGCGTCAATGTTTGACCCGGCAGCGGCGTCCGAAATCGCGGCGGTCCGATCGGTGTTCGTCGCCCGGTTCTTCGGGATGTACGCCCCGGTCGCTTCGGTCGCTTCGTCTTGCCCGTGGTACGCGCCGGTCACTTCGACCGTCCGTTCCGGTTCGTGGCGCGGCGGGTGGTAGGCGCCGGTGACTTCCTGAGTTTTCGCGTTGCCAGCACCTTCGGTGAAATCCCCGGTCACTTCCTGATGCTGCGTCACGTCCGGTTTGGGCTTCGCGGGTAACACTTTGACTTGAACCGTCATCTCCGGGTCGTCCGGTACCACCATCTGAAAGGTCGCGCCGCACTTCGGGCACTTGGGCGTGTACTTCCCCGGCTTCGGTAATTTGCCGTTGATTTGCGAACGGCAACTCGGGCAAGAAATCAACATAACACACCCGATGATTTGGGAAGACCATACCACCACGAGTCTGAACGATACGACGACAGGAACCCGCATTGTGTGCCACCCTGAACGCAACCGCAACTGCTTTCTCGGTTAACTCTCCACTGGGGTGTCACGAATATCTCTGGGCCTATGAAAACCATGCTCACGCAGAGACGCAGAGTCGCAGTGCAATCCAAAACAAATTCATCGAAGGCTTTCTCCGCGTCACTGCGTCTCTGCGTGAGCATTCTTTCTTTGACCACACCCGCTTTGTATCCTGAACGATGCCGCTGATTCCCTTTCCCGCACCGGAGACGCCGACCGATGAACGCAGTTCTGCGCGAATACCTCGCCAAGGGCGTGTTCCTGGGGCTGTGGGCGTATCTCGCGCTCA
>JAYSXU010000761.1:0-2967 GCA_043716965.1 Fimbriiglobus sp. | reverse complement strand
CGCCGGCCATTTGGTCCGCGTCGTTGTCTTCCCACTCGATGTTCACGGCGCCGTCGAAGCCGATGCGGTTGAGTTCGATGAAGATTTCTTCCAGGCTGTTGGCGTCCCGTTGTGTACCGGCGGTCACGAACTTCCAGCCGTTCGTCCAGTGGCCCATGTTGCGGTGCCCGCCGAGGCGACCGCCGCGGCAGTGTTCCCGTTCGACTTGCACGCCTTTCACGTGGGCGCAGTGGATGTACTCTTTGAACTCGCGGATGAACTGAATCACGGAAACGTTCTGCCATTCCATGTGCGAGCCGTCGAGGTTGAAGCCGACCGTGCCTTCAAACCCGGCTTTGTTCATGTGGTTGATGTAATCGCTCGCCGACTCGATGTCCCCCATTGCCCGTTCCGACGGGTGGCATTCCAGGTCGAAGGTGACGCCGTACTGCTTACACAGGTTCCAAACCGGCGTGAAGCGTTCGACCAATAACTCTAGTGAGAGTTCGCGGACGTCGGGTAGTTTGTAGCCTTCGATTTCACCGGGCAATGGTGGAAACAGGAACCAGTGGCTCCAGCAATTCGCCGGGCTACCCACGAACCCCGGCAGCGCGACCTTGCGGCCTTGCAGTTTCGACAGATGCCCCGCGTAGCGAACACTCGCCAACAAATCCTTCAACGCCTCCGCGTGGACGAGCTTGGCCACCTCGGTCGGGACGAAGTACGGGTCAGTGCGCGGCGGGTTGTTGCCGGCCGCGCGCCACGCCTTGTAGGCGGCCTTCGCGTCGCCCTTGCCGCTACAGAAGTTCAACGTCTTGGCACTCGGTTCATCACCGAGAACTTGCCCCTGTAAGTGCGTCGCCACGGTGAAGATTTCCAGCCCGTGCGTCTTGGCCATCGTCACCCGCTCTTGGGCGTAGTGCGCGGCGCCTTCGTCGGTATCGCACCGCCGCAGGTCCAGTTCCCACGACGCTTCTTCCCAGCCGTCGAAGCCCGACTGTTGCAGGAACGGAATCCACGTCGCTTCGGGAACGTTGCCGAACTGGCCACGAACCAGCCCGATTTGGTGAAAGCTTCCCTTACCCTTCTTGTGCGTCGGCGTTTGATGAAACCTCATGGGAGAGACCCTTTCTGAAACGGGAACGGTAGTAAACTCTGGGTGTGATTTATTCGCCGTTCGGGTTGAGGCAAGCAGGGCAACACCCGTGAAAGCCCATGAACGATCGTTCATGGGCTTTCACGGCTTCATTGGCATCTGCAGGTCAAGAAACACATATCATGACTAAAAGATCATCACGCGGGGGCAAAGTGTTCTCGTGTCGCGTTTCCTTGGAGTGAATCATGCCCGTCGATACTGCCGCTGCTGTCCAACGACTGATGCACTTCCTGGCCGTGCCGGGGATCACGGGTGAAGAAGCGAAAATTGCCAAGGAAATTCAAGCGGCCCTGAAGGCTGCCGGAGTGGCGCCACGGTTCGTGAAGTTTGATGACGTGAACACCCGCATCCCGGTGCCGACGCAGACGGGCAACCTCATCGTGCAACTGCCGGGCAACGGCACGATGAAAACCGCCTTGCCGCTGTTGTTCATGACACATATGGACACGGTTCCGCTGTGTGCCGGGGCCAAGCCGAAGCAGGTCGGGCGCAAGATTCTGAATGAAGCGAACACCGCACTGGGTGGCGACAACCGGACCGGGTGCGCTGTCCTTGTCAGCCTCGCGGCGGAACTGATCTCGCAGAAACCGAACCACCCGCCGATTACACTTCTGTTCACGGTCCGGGAAGAAAGCGGGCTGTTCGGCGCACGCTATCTGAACCCGAAAGAACTCGGCGACGTGGCGATGGGGTTCAACTTCGATGGCCGCTCCGCAGCCGATGTCATCGTCGGGGCGGTGGGTGCCGATCGCTGGGAAGCGGACATCACCGGCAAGGCGTCTCACGCGGGGGTCGCACCGGAACGGGGCATTTCGGCGACGATGATTTTTGCCGTGGCGATGGCCGAAATTCGCCAACGCGGTTGGTTCGGCAAGGTGAGCAAAGAGGGGCGTGAAGGCACCAGCAACATCGGCTCCGTCGGCGACGCGCACGGCAAGAGTGCCGGTGAAGCCACGAACGTGGTCACGGATTTTATGCACGTCAAAGGCGAGAGCCGCAGCCACAACCCGAAGTTTGTGCGTGAAATTACCACCGCCTACAAGGCGGCGTTCGACAACGCCCTCACGAAAATCACGGACCACGAAGGCAAACGGGGTCGCGTCAAATTCACCGTCCGTGCGGACTACCACCCGTTTCGCATGAGGGACGACGCCCCGGTCGTGGTCCGCACCGCTGCGGCGGTCCGCAAGTTGAATAAGGAACCGAATCTGCGTGTCACGAATGGCGGACTGGACGCAAACTGGATGATTAAGCACGGCATCCCCACCGTGACCCTTGGGGTAGGCCAAAATGAGATCCACACCGTCAAGGAATGGGTCGATCTCGCCGAGTTTGAAAACGCCGTGAAGCTCGCTTTTCTGCTGGCAACGATGGAATAAAGACGCCTAAAACTCGAAACGACACACTCCCCCTATCCCCATTTGGAGAACTTCAAATGCCGACAAATGCTCCGTTGAATCGCAAGCTTCGCATGGGTCTGATTGGTGGTGGCCAAGGCTCGTTCATTGGGCGTGTTCATGCCACGGCGGCGGTGATGGACAACCGGGCCGTGTTGGTGGCCGGCGCACTGTCGAGCGACCCGGCACGAGCCAAGGCATCGGCGGCGGATTACGACATCGCGGCGGAGCGGGCTTACGGAAGCTATGCGGAGATGGCGGCGAGCGAAGCCAAACGGGCGGACAAGGTCGATTTCGTTTCGATCGCCACGCCGAACCACACCCACTTCGAGATTGCCAAAGCGTTCGCGGAGGCGGGCTTCAACGTCATCTGTGACAAGCCGATGACGTTCGATCTGGCGCAAGCCGAAGAACTGGTCAAGATCGTCGAGAAAA
>JAYSXU010000077.1:0-2101 GCA_043716965.1 Fimbriiglobus sp. | reverse complement strand
ACAATCCCAATCCTGGACGGGACAGCGGTACGGTCAACGTATGCCGTGCAGACTTATCCGCGATTTTACGTGGTTGATGCGACCGGAACGTTGACGTGGCAATTCGATGGCTACGGCCCGGAAACCGGGTTCTTGGTGAAGGAGCAAGTGGAGAAATTGTTACCGCGATGATGGCACACGCACCGAGAAACCGCAATGGCGACGGATTTTGAAATACAAGGGCCGACGCGGACTTGTGCGACCACGGGGCGGACGCTCTCGACCGGCGATCGGTTTTATGCCGTGCTGACTGAAGACGCGGGCAAGTTCGTTCGCAAGGATTTTGCCGCAGATGCGTGGCAGGGGCCGCCGCCGGGGATCATCGCGTTCTGGCAGGGTCGGGTTCCCGCAAGCGACAAGCCGCGAAAGCCGATGTTTAACGATGGGCTGTTGATGGACTGGTTTCAACACCTGACCGGCAACCCGGAACCGAGTCGGATCAACTTTCGGTACGTCGTGGCCCTGTTGCTGATGCGCCGGAAGCGGTTGAAGTTTGAAGACGTGATCCGCGCCGAGGACGGGTCGCACGTATTATTGGTTAGGGATTCGCGCAGCGGTGCCCGCTCCCAAATCGCCGATCCGCGACTGAGCGAAGCGGAGATCACTGCCGTGCAAGATGAAGTGTTCCAAGTGCTGGGGTGGGAGTAATCCCCGAGGTGGGTATGCGACGAGTTGCGGTCATGCTGATTCCGCTCCTGACACTCTCCACGGTGTCCGGGTGCGAGTGGTTGCGCAACCTCACCGGGAAAAGCACCACCAATCCCGATAAAGTCGATGGCCCCGTCGCCGGAAAAACCAAGGACGAACTCGTCGGCTATTTGAACCAACAAGCCAATTACTTGAACTCCGTGCGGTACCCCCGTGTCGCCATCGACATCAAATCGGGCCGGGAAACCTACTCCTTGGACAACAGCAATTTAATCTGCTCCAAGCCACGAAACTTCTCGCTGGTCGGCGGGAAAACGGTGATGTCGGACATCGTGAACATCGGCTCGAACAGCAACGAATTTTGGATGTACTCGCGCTTCCCGGAGCGAACCTACGTGTTCTGTTCGCACGCCGACTTTCAGCGTGGCTCCGGGAGTTTGCCGTTCCCGTTCGACCCCGATTGGGCGCTCCAAGCACTGGGCATGAACGTGTACGATTCGAACTTGCCGTACAAGGTGGATACCGACCAAGTAAACCGCGAACACAAGTTGATGTTCGAGACACTAACACCGCAAAACACCACCGTCAGCCGCGTCGTGGTCTTTGCCTCCGACCCGATGGGCGAAAAGCGACCGCAAGTTCGCCGCCACCTGATTCTGGATGCAAACCGACGCACCATCGCCGTCGCCGAAGTCCTGGAGGTCACCACACTCAACGCCGGCCGAGATCGCGTGACCCAGAAAGAGTTGTTCGTCCAAGTGCCGACCCGTGTGAAACTGGAATGGCCGCAACAGCAGTTCACAATGGACATGAAGTTACGCGGCGCGAAGATCAACGAAGGCATCACGGACGCCGAAGCGGCTGAACTGTTCACCAAACCCAAGTTCAACGACATCCAACCCGTCAACCTCGCCAACTCCCAATACACCCCTAGCGGCATCCAACGCGGCACCATGCCCAGCGACCTACAACCCCGCAAACGCCGCCCGTAATTGTCAGCGACTGAATGTTCGATTGCCAAGCACTTAGTCTGGACCGCTGGAGTAGTTGTCGGAGTAGAAGTTGCCTGGCTCGGACGAGTCTTGACCTCGTTTGTTCGGATGGCCCGCCTGCGACCGACGTAGGAGCCGTAGAACCAACCAGAACAGGACGCCAATTGCCACAACTGCTAATGCAAACCCAAGCCATTCCTGCATGGCACGTCTCCAGCGGCTGAATACGGGAAATCGAAGTCAGCGCAATGCTACTTCGGCAGCATCCCAACTTGCTTGGCGTACTCGAACACGCCGCCGGCGTCGATGATCGGGATCACATCGCCGAGGGAGCGGAGTTTCCACACGTCGCCGGTGGTGGTGTTCACGAGTTCCGATTTTGTCAGGTCGATGGCCAATTCGTCGCCGGTGCAGATCTGATC
>JAYSXU010000760.1:0-2969 GCA_043716965.1 Fimbriiglobus sp. | reverse complement strand
ACCACGCCCCGATCGCCGTGGTGCCGATCGCGCCGAGGCTGAACGCCGACCCCACAAAAACAACTCGCGGGTTGAACCGTGGAACCCATTTTCGGACTGCAATTGCACTCGTGAAGGCGATGGCGAATAGCCCCACGCTCCACGCGAACCACACGGCGATTTCGTCCGCACGTGGGGCGTCGTTTGCATAGTCCGGCTCCTTCGGCACGAGCCGGGTCCAGTCAAAGCGACTCTCGGTCGCGGTGATTGTGTACGTGGGGCGGGCCGGGTCGAGGTCCGACGGCGGGCCGAGGTAGAGGCAGACGGCGCGCTTGTGGTCCCGAACGATGAGCCGTTTGTCGGCCAAGGCTGGTGCCGCCCAGCACATCCCGCCGCCGCTGAGGACTTTCACGCGAGCCAGTTCTTCGTAGCGCTCGGGACTCAGTTTCGCAAGGATTAGCTCTCCGGATTCGGTCCACAAAATCAGTTTGCCATCGGCGTGCAGCACGGAGCAGTGGCCGACCTCACTTGCCTCCCAGCGGACCTTGCCTGTCAAGAAGTCGAGGCACTTGAACGCCCCCTTTGCGGTTCGGTGGGTACTCGCTTGGGCCTGTTGGAGGTCGAAGCCGTAGACGGATCCGTCGTGTAACAAACTGGAGCAAACGTCGTTCGACAACTGCCGCCCGTTCCAGATCGTCTTGGCGGTGATGCCGGTTCCCGTGGTGTCGAAGCGGAAGAGTTGCGAGCCGATTCGGAAGGGCGAAGCAATCAGCAGGTGCCGGCCGTCGAAGAGCGGCCATGCGGCGTGTTCGTCGTAACTGGAGGAGAGCGTTTCACGCCAGACCCGTTCGCCGGTCTTCACGTCGAACAGGACGAGACTGTTTTTGAAGAAGCCGACGACGAGCCGCCGGCCGTCCAGCGTGATCGGGTAGGCCGGGCAATAGCTGACCGGGTCTTCGCCGTTCGCCCACAGCGTGCTGCCGTCCTCTGTGCTCAGCGCGACCATTGCGGCCTTGGACCCGCCAACCGGCAGGATCACGCGGCCCTCTTCAACAGTCGGCGTCGAAGCATAACCCAACTCGGTCCCGCGACCGCCGAACTTCTCCCGCACATTCACCGTCCAGAGCGATCGGCCATCAACAGCTTGCACGCAGCCGACAATGCCCGTCGGCGTGGCGTAGAAGACCTTCCCGTCCCACCATGTCGGGCTGGCATACGGCCCCGGATACAACCCGCCCGGTTGCCAGGGCCAATCCACCCGTACTTTCCAAATCTCCGCGCCGGTGTCAACATTCAAGGCGATGAGAAACATTCCGCCTGTCGTTTGGAAAAGTGTGAACGCTTTTCCATCGGCAACGATGAACGCCGAATACCCCGGACCCAGTTCGCGGGTCCACAGAATTGGCGGTCCGACATCAGGCCAGTGATCGACCAACCCAATTTCGCGGGAGATCGCATCGTACAACGGCCCACGGAGGCACGGAAAATCCGCAGCGGATGCCACGGCTGGTAACAACAGACAGAAGAGGAAGGCGGATCGAAACATCGCGGAAGTCTCCCGTTCCGAAAACTTCCGTATGGCTGATCCGAATACGGCACACGTGCTCGTGCTACTTCGCTTCAGCTTCTTTGATGAGCGTTTCTAGGGCTTGGTCGAGACCCTTCCATTCGGCGGCGGTGTCGGGGCAGCCGATGAACCGGCGGCGGATGACGCCCTTGTGGTCGATGAGTACAACGGTCGGCCAACCATGCACTTTCCATTCTTTGCTGATCTCGCCCTGTGACCCTCCTTCTTTTCCGTTCCAAAACGAGCGGTACGTGATCTTTTCCTCCTCGATCCGTTTCGCCAGTTTTTCCTTGTCGCGGTCGCTGTTGACGCCGACGAGGACGAACGGCTTGTCGGCGTACTTTTTCGACACTTCCAAGTTGTGCGGGACCATCTGCATACAAGGGCCGCACCACGTCCCCCAGAAGTCGAGCATGACGACCTTGCCCTTAAAGTCGCTCAACTTCATCGGCTTGCCTTCGGTATCTTCGCCGCTGATGTCAGGAGCTTTGCAGCCGGGGAACAGGGTCTTCATCATCTCGAGTTCGCCTTTCGCCATGTCGCCGAATTTGAGTTTGTTCCATTCGACATCGCCGAAGTCGGCTTGTAGTCGTGCCCAGAGTTTCTCGGCGGCAGCGGTTTTGACCGCGATTTCTTTCTCGGTGATCGTGTAATCGACCGCCGCATCCGTGGCGTTGGTGGCCATCGTGTGGAGGGTAAACGCCTTCACTTTTTTGTCCGGGTTCTTGTCGAACACCTCCTGCAAGAAGGCGGGTGCGTCGTTGCCCAATGCCGCACCGATCGTGCTGACTGCGGTCGCCATCTTCGGGCTGGTCAAATGGTGTTTGCGAATGATCTCGACGGCCTCTTTGCCCTCGTTCTGATTTTGAATGTTCTGGACCAGCCAGACGGCAGCGTCGCAGGCGGTTTCGTCGCCCGGCTTGGCCTTCGCCAGTTCCAGCATCTTCGGGGCGAACTTCTTGGGCGCGGCCCGATACCCTTCCAATGCCTTCGTCTTCTCTTCTTTGACCTTGGTTTCGCGGTACGCCTTCAGGAATTCGCTCGCGGCGTCCTGCGACTCCTTGGCAATGGCCTTGTACTGGTCCGCCCGGCTGAGCGGCTCCGGCTTTTTGGCCTCGTCCTTCGACTTCTCTTGCGCCCACGCCAAGCTGATGAGCGACAACGCGGTGAGACTGATGACGAATCGACGCATACGGAACTCCTCCTACAAAATGGGAATGCGAACCGGCCTATCGTACCGGCTTTGCGGCGAATAAGCATTCGCCATCTGACAGAATTCAAACTCGTGGGTGCAGCCAAAAGCTCTGGGGGTCAAAGAAAGAGTGTTCATGCAGAGACGCAGAGACGCAGAGAAATCCGAGATTAATTCTAATGGATTGCTCTGTGGCTCTGCGGCTCTGCGTGAGCACTCTTTTCTTTGCCC
>JAYSXU010000759.1:0-2972 GCA_043716965.1 Fimbriiglobus sp. | reverse complement strand
GATCGAGCAGCAGTTCGGTCGGGTGGCTGGCCGTCCTCCAGACCGCCGACACTTTGTTGGTTTCGAGATCGATCACCGCAACGCCACTCTTGGCCCAGAGGCTGACAAAGAGCCGCTTGCCACCCGGTTCGGGCAGGCACGCATACGGGTAGCCGTTGTTCTTCGCCGGGGTCACGCCGCTGTCTTCATCGTCGATGAGTAGTTTGTCGACTTCCTTGCGACCGTCCGACGGGCTGGGCAAATCGCCGGCCGGCCCCTCTTTTTTGGGTTCGACGAAGACCAACGGAATGAAGACCTTGTTCCCCGGGTTCTCGAGCGGCACCCGGATGATCGCATCGGCCCACAAAGCGCAGGCGAAGAGTTCTTTACCCGCCGCATCGAGGGCCAATCCCGCCGGCACCACCCGCTTGACACCCGGCACACCGGCGACATCCAGTGTACGGTGGTTGTGGAGCAATCCTTTGTCGAAGTCCCAAATGTGGACGAGGTCGAATTCGCCGCCGCTGGCGTAAATTTGTTTGCCATCGGGCGACCACGTCAGCCCGTAGAACGCTTGCTCCATCGTCACGCGGCAGACGATCTTCCGCTTCTTGCTGTTGAGATCGAGGATGTGAACTTCGTGCTCTTTCCAACCGCAATGCAGCACCGCGGCGAACTGGCCCGTCGGGTGGATTTGGATATGGGACGGGAGGTCGCCGACTTCGACGTGCGTCCCCGCCGGGTTGAGTTTCCACTGATTCGGCAACTGCATGAAACCGTCCTTTTGCAGGCCCGGCAACACCTGCACCACTCTTTCCTCGGCGTGGGTGCGCGGCACCATCATGATGGCGATCGCACTCGCAACGAGGAGCGTCGGGCCAAATCGTTTTTTCCAAAGCATGGTTCGATCCTTTCGCGAGTCGAATAAGTGATACCCTTCGCATTATGAAAAGTTCGGATCGAACACGGTAGTGAAGAGTTCGAGAAGAGTGGCTCGAGTTTTTTCTTTTTTCCAAGAAGTTTTTCGGTGCGGCGTTGAACTGGCAGAGCATGGGGCGGTATTAATGCTTTCAGCGTAAGTCAATATGATCGGCTGACCGTCAGCACCGATCCTGTTTTGAAGTCCGATGCCGCCTGGCCGCCGGCTCCGGAATTTCACTTGACCTATTCCGATCCTGACTCCGCGTACACATTTTTATGTGAGACGGGTCACTTCGTTTTTTCTCCCAACACGTTTGGAGCGTTCCAATGTCCATTCTCGGTGCGATCCCCTCGCTGGATCTGTTTCAGTACAACCTTGTCGACAACGTCTTTTCTATGACTGTCGCCACGATGGGCGCCGCCGCGCTCTTCTTCTTCCTCTCGCGCAACCAAGTGGCCCCGAAGTTCCGTCCAGCACTGATGGTGTCCGGAATCGTCGTGTCGATCGCCTGCTACCACTACTTCATGATCCGCGGGAGCTGGCAAGCGGCCTTCACTTACGAAGCCGCGACGGGTGGAACCGGCCAATACTTGGCCAGCGGCAAGTCGTTCAACGACTTTTATCGCTATGCCGACTGGATTTTGACGGTGCCACTGCTGATGGTGGAATTGGTCTCGGTGCTGGCGTTGGCCAAGCATATCAGCCGCCCGCTGCTGATCAAACTGGTGGTTGCCGCAGCGCTGATGATCGGCTTGGGTTACCCCGGTGAACTCTCGAGCAATTGGAACACCCGTTTGATTTGGGGCGTGCTCAGCAGTATTCCTTTCTTCTACATCCTCTACGTTTTGTGGGTCGAACTGACGAAGTCGCTCGACACGCAACCCGCGGAAGCCCGTCCGTTGATCTCACTCGCTCGAATCGTGTTACTCGTGACCTGGGCGTTCTACCCGATCGCATACGCCATCTACGGTGACTCGCTGCCAGGTGCCACCCCCGGAATTATGACCGGTGACAAAACCGGTCTTGCGGTTGTCGGAATCCAAGTGGGCTACGCCATTGCCGATATCACGGCGAAGGCCGGATTCGGTGTTCTGATTTACCTGATCGCCGTTCGCAAAACGGATGCACTCACGAATGCCGAGATGGCCGAACAAACCCGCGCCGCAGCGGTCATGGCGTAACTCGCCCGTCGGAGTCGCGGAATGGCTACTGTCTCGATCCGTTCGACCCCGAGCAACTTCGACCGACATGCGATCATCATCACGGTGATCGCATTGTTGGCCGTAGTAACAAGTTCATTTGCGATGGCGATTCCTCCGATTGGGATCATCTTCGGATTCGCTCTCATGGTGGTCGTAGTGGGTCTCCCACACGGTGGACTCGACAATCGTGTCGGTCGGGCCGTTTGCGAACCAAAATTCGGGAGTTGGTGGCCACTCCCGTTTCTGTCTGGCTATTTGATCGTCGGCGGAACCGTGATCGGTGGTTGGATCGCGGTGCCATTCCTGACGATGATTTTGTTTTTTGCTTTGTCCGCGTTCCATTTCTCCGACACCGAATCTGGCCCGAAGTGGCGTGCCATAGTTTTCGGCGGGATGTCCATCTGGCTTCCGCTTTTAGCACGGCCAAACGAATCGACGCTCTTACTCAGTTGGATTACACCGACCAACATCGACGCCTCGGCAACATTGTTGGCAGCACGCCCAGCCTTGTTCGCCATCGCTGGAATCGCCTTGGTGATTTGGGGTTTTGAAGTTTCGAAGGGATTGATGCACCGCGATCCGGTGGCGCTTCTCGACTCGTTCCGGATCGCCGTCTTTGCCGGAATGTTTATGGCCGCACCCGTGTTAGTCGGCTTCGCCATCTCCTTTTGCGGTTGGCATTCGCTGCGTGAATTGGGACGGTTGGCGAAGAACACCGACCCGTTGCATCCGAAAAATGGGTTGAGACGAGTGTTGGTCGCCGCCGCTCCGATGTCCATCTTGTCCGCGTTGATGGCGGCTTTCGGAGCTTGGTTCGTTTTCGATGATCGACCGATAGGCCCTGTGGTAGTTCAGACGGTCTTCTTGGG
>JAYSXU010000758.1:0-2973 GCA_043716965.1 Fimbriiglobus sp. | reverse complement strand
GGCTTCAACTTGCCCGCTTCGGTAGCGGTGTGGGTGCCGAGCCACGCATAAAACGCGGCTTGGGGTTCTTCGAGCAACGCCACGGACTTCAAGCCCGCTTGCTTCGCGGCTTCGGCAGTCAGGTTCCGCGCCACGTCGTCGAACGACGCCGGGACGGTTAACACGATTTGTTGGTCTTCGAGCCGGTCGTCCGGGTTGCGTTTCGGGGCGTGGTTCCAGGCTTGGACGATGTGTTGCAGATACTTCGTGGAGACTTCAAGCGGGGAAAGCCGAACGACATCCGGCGGCGCGCCCCACGGCAACAGGGGTGCCGTGCGGTCCACGCCGGGGTGGGACAACCATGACTTCGCGGACGACACCAACCGCCCCGGCACCTTGCCGCCGTGGTTCCGCGCGAACACGCCAATCACGTCGGTCGCGTTCGGATACCACGGCAGCCCAATCGCACCCGGCGGCAGTTCGTGGGTGCCCGGCAGATAGAGAAACGACGGCAACAACGGTTGCTCGCCCATCTCCCCGGTGGCGACGAGTTGGGCGATCGGGAACGTCTGAAGCTTGACGCCACTCTTGGCCTTCGCCTGCAAGTCCACGAACGCCACGGCTGAGTTCGTCGTGCCGAGATCAATCCCGATTAAGTAACGACCCATCGTCGTGCGTTCCTGGTTGGCTAAGATGGCGGCATGACACCGATTGTTCTAGGACTCGACATCGGCGGGGCGAACTTGAAGGCGGCCACCGTTGATAAACGGGCCGTTTCGGTGCCATTTCCGCTGTGGAAACAACCGGACAAGTTAAGTGCGGCTCTCGTGGATATTGTGGCACAATTTCCTGATGTGAACGAGTTCGCGGTCACGATGACCGGCGAATTGTGCGATTGCTACGAGACGAAACGGGACGGCGTCCATCACATCCTGACCGCAATGCAAAAAGCCAGCCGCAGTCACCCGATTCGCGTGTGGAGTACCGAGGGGAAATTTCTCAACGTCGAAGAAGCCCGCCGCGATTACCTCAAAGTCGCCGCCGCCAACTGGCACGGCCTCGCCACCCATGTCGGGTGCTACGTCCCACGCGGAACCGCATTGTTGTTCGACATCGGCAGCACCACGACCGACATCATCCCCATCCTCGACGGTGTGCCGTGGACCAAAGGCAACACCGACACGACGCGGATGGAATACGGCGAACTGGTCTACACGGGTGTGCGCCGGACGCCGGTTTGTGCAGTGGTGAAAACAAAAAAGGTCGCCGCCGAACTGTTCGCCACGACACTGGACGCCTACTTACTCCTGGGATACACGCCAGAAGACCTAGACGACACTGATACCGCCGATGGCCGACCGGCCACCAAGGCGAACGCGCATGCCAGACTCAGTCGGATGCTTTGCGGCGACCCCAAAATCACAAAAGCGGCTACAACACGACATCTCGCGGAGGCGGTTCTGAAGGCGCATCTGGAATTGATTCAACATTATTTCATTCAGCAGTTCAATCGCATTAAGTTGTCGCAACACGAATCACTGGGGACGGATCGGGTCGTCATTACTTCGGGTTCCGGGGAGTTTCTGGCCCATCAAGTCATGCAGTCGTTTCACTTGAACACGACGGATGTTATCTCGCTAACTGACCGCCTTGGGCCGGAATTGGCGGCGTGTGCGCCCGCGTATGCCCTGGCAGTGCTGGCGACGGAGCAACGGAATTGAACACCGAATCGCGGCTGGTCGTGAAGTTGGGCGGGAGCCTGTATGACCACCCGCACTTGGTGCCGGGGGTTCACAAGTGGCTGGCCACGCGGGAGGAATCTCGCGTCGTGATTGTGGCAGGCGGCGGCGTGATAGCGGACGCAATCCGGGAACTGGATCGGTGGCAAAACTTGGGGCACGAACGGTCGCATTTTTATGCACTTCAGACCACACAACTGGCCACGACGATCTTCAGCGAACGGACGGGATTGCCGATTGTCCCCCATCAGTTGGCGTGGTGGGAAGCCCCTGCGGTTTCTCGTGTTCATTTGTTGAACAGCGATGTTTTTCTGCAACGGTACGAAGCCCAATTCGGTGATGTGCCGCACACCTGGGAACTCACCACGGACTCGATCGCGGCCTATGCCGCCGGTGTGGCGAACTGCCCGCTTGTCTTGCTGAAGTCGGTTGACGTGCCAGCCGAAACGTCGTGGCAGGCCGCTGCGGACGCCGGGTGGGTCGATCCGCACTTTCCCGGCGTGGTGGCGAAGTACCGACTTGCGGCGAAATCGCTGAACTTTCGCCGCTGGCTGGATGGTGAGTTTCCACAAGGGCCATAGATTACGGCCATGCTCCCCTCACCACTGAACGACGACGCCCGGACGCGAGTTGCGGAGCTGTACGAACGCTACGCAGTCACGGTTACGGACCGCCTCCTGGCACGCTACCGCAGTGCGGACCCGCACTTGGTTGCGGACGCCGTCGTCGAAGCGCTGTTTCGTGTCGCTGCTTCAGACGAGCATTCCGCACCGAACGGACACCTGCGGATCGCCCGTGTTGCCCGTGATCAACTGCGGTCGAAGTTCCGCTCCGACAACCGCCGAAAAGCCCGCGAAGAAAATTACGCGACTGACGCTGTCACAGAACAAGGTTCGGGCGGTCCTTCAAGTGATGACGCGGCGAGTGACCGAGAAGTGGCGACTCGACTTCGGGAGCAAATCGTGTCTACTCATGAGGAAGAAATCGTGCTGAACGCCTGGCTCGACGGCCACACCAACCCCCACGAGATCGCACCCCGAACGGGTCTCACTAGTGATACCGTGAAAACAATCCTCGCGCGGATTCGGAAGCGAATTTCGCGGCTGCGCAACGACGAAATGGGCGACGAATCATGACCACGCCATCCACACAAGAATTCTTGAACGCCGCCGCTCTCCGCACCACAGCGACCAAGCCCGAATTCGTCGGGTACTGGTTGGCCAAGAATTGCCTGACCGACAACCTGACCTCGGTG
>JAYSXU010000757.1:0-2973 GCA_043716965.1 Fimbriiglobus sp. | reverse complement strand
GGGTCGCGGCGGGGTTGCAAATTGTCAACGAAAAGCTGACGTTGAACACCCCCGGCCAGCAGGTCGGCGTTGCCGGTCGGAGCGGGACGTTTCAGTTGAATTACGGCGGCCAGTTGACGGCAAGCTTGCCGATCACAGCCACCGCGTTGGCTGTTCAGGATGAACTCAACAAACTCTCCACGGTCATCGCGGACGTGGGGTCAGTCTCGGTGACGCTCAGTGGAAGCATCTACACCGTCGTGTTCGGGACTGTTCAGTCGAAGAACGCGCAGACTCTAATCGGGACAGTGGCCGGTGGGGCGGAAATCACGATTAGTGGCGGGAATTCTAGTCTCGTCAACGTGTCGGACGACAACACGTGGCGTGGCCCGGTTGTTCTCGCCAACAGTAGTCGAATCAGTGTCGGGGTCGATTCCCGACTCTCGTTGCTCGGTGTGATTTCGGACGCCACGAACAAAGCGCTCGCGGGATCGGACCTCGTCAAGCGCGGCGTTGGGGATTTGTTCCTGGCGGGTGCTAGCACCTACCGAGGTCTCACGAACCTCGACGAGGGCATCACGACAATTGCGAACAACACCGCGTTCGGGTCTGGTACTCAGGGCACGGTGGTTGCGAACGGCGCCCAACTCGAACTTCAGGGCAACTTGACGGTCGCCGGGGAATCGCTCACGCTCCAAGGCAACGGACCGGGGAGCGTGCCGAACTTCCCGAACCGTTGGCTGAACGTCGGGCCTGGCCCGATCAACAATTCCCAGGTGCCGAAGAATCTTCCTTCGACGGGCCGCATCACAGGAATTGCGGTTGACCCGTCCGACAGCAACGTGATCTACATTTCCAGCGCCGGCGGCGGCGCCTGGAAGACCAAGAACGGCGGCTACACGTGGTTGCCGCTCTTCGACAATACGCTGAACGGGGTCATGTACGGCGGGTCGATCGCGCTCGCCCCGACCGACCCGCGTGTTGTGTACTTTGCAACCGGGGAGGCGAACAACTCCGGCGATTCCTACGCCGGGTCCGGGGTCTACAAGTCCACGGACGCGGGTCGAACCTGGGCCTTGATTACCTCCGCCACCGGAACGGCCAACCCGTTCTTCGGCCAAGCGGTTTCTAAAATCGTCGTGAGTCCGGCGAACCCCAACCTTTTCTACCTCGCGTCCAGTAACTTTGCCGTCAACGGGTTGCCATCAGGTAACCCTGGGATCTGGCGGTACGACGGGGCGAACTACTTCAACATGATCTCGACGGTCTCCCCGAACCGCAACGGCGTGTTCGGGCAGGCACCGTTCGGCGATCCCACGACGGCGGGTAACTTTGGCCCACCCCGGACGCCAGGACCGGACGACGACTACCGCTTAGAGTTCCCGCAAACCAGTGCGTTGTGGTCGGACATCTCGCTCGTGGGCGGGACGCTGTACGCGGCGCTCGGCCAACCGGCTGGCGGAACAGCGAACGCCAACACAATCTTCCAGTCGGCGGTCTACCGTACTCAAGATTTGGCCTCGAATTCCCCGGTTTGGTACGTCGGAACTCCGCCAACAACAACGCCCGACAACCGCACCAGTTCTTACCCCGTCAACACGACCGGCGTACAGCGGAACTTCAACATCAAGATTGCCGTCGCTGGCGCCTCGATCTACGCGGTGAACATCAACCCGACCACCGGATCGTTGCTTGACATTTCAAAGAGTACGGACGGCGGTCTAACCTGGGCGGCGACGCCGACTGCGGCCCCGAACTACGTCGGCACCCAGGGTTGGTACGACTCCACAATCGTGGCCATCACCGCGAACTACGTCATCGTCGCCGGGCAAACGGCTGTCCTGCAAACGACCGACGGCGGGACCACTTGGGTGGACATCTCCGTGGACGCCGCCGGGTACGGCCCGCACGCGGATCATCACGCCTTGGTCGCGGATGCGGCCGGGACGGTGTTCAACGGCAACGACGGCGGCATCTGGAAACTCGAAACGTCGCTGAACTGGAAAAACCTCAACGGCAACCTCCGCATCACGACGTTGAACGGGGTCGATAGCCACCCGACGGACTTCCGCATTGGCTTGGCCGGGTCGCAAGACAACGGCACTGAACTTTTCAACAACGACGCGGCGTGGATCCACGTCGATGGCGGTGACGGCGGGATCGTTCACTACAACCAAAAGAACCCGCTGCTCGCCTACCACGTCCTCAACGGTCGCCTCCGCAAATCGACCAACGGCGGACTGTCGTGGGTTGACGTGACGACATTATCCTCTCCAACAGCGGGCGGGCTTTATTTCCCGTTCCTGGTTGACGCGGTCAACCCGTCGCGGTTGTTGGTCGGCGGATTCACGACCGCTCTCCAGGAATCGAGCAACGACGGGACTAGCTGGATTTCGTTGAACGCTCCCATCGGAGTTGGTGCCCTTGCCATTGCGTCTTACCAGGGTACGTTTCAGGCCGACCCGAGTTTCGCTCTCGTGCCCGATCGGCAAGCGAACACTTACGATCCCGATACGATTTACATTACGGATGGTGGGAATTTCTCGTTGACCAAGAACCACGGGTTGAGTTGGGTCTCTCGCAACATCCCCGGTTCTGGCACGATCGTTGACCTTGCGGTCGATCCGACGAACCGGGACACGGTGTACGCCATCCGTTCAAGCTCGAACGGTTCCACCAACCCGAATCGGGTCTACAAGACAACTGACGCAGGCCGAACGTGGACCAACATCACCGGAAATCTGCCGTCGATCCCGACCTACCGCATCATCGTGGATCCGCGTAACGGCAACCTTTACGTCGGGAACGACAACGGCGTCTGGATTCTCCCGAACGGTGTGGGAACAACGTGGAATCGGTTCGGCGCCGGAATGCCGCAAGTCCTAGCTAAGGAAATGGTGCTCAATCAGGCGCTCAACACGCTGACCGTCGGCACATATGGCCGAAGCATGTATCAACTGTTCCTTACCGACTATCTGCCAAGTTCTGGCGCCC
>JAYSXU010000756.1:0-2976 GCA_043716965.1 Fimbriiglobus sp. | reverse complement strand
GCTTCATCGCCAACACCGCAACCAGGCGGTCGTGTGCGAAATTGGCCTGATCGATCGCGGCGAACACGTCCGTCGGCGAGACCGCCGGTGTGGTTCGGTCTTCTAAATTCACGACTTCTGGTTTGAACCGATTCGGTTGCATGTCATCGTCCTCCGTATGGGAAGCGTCCGTTTTGTTTCGATGTTATCGTCTACGAAGTCCAAGTCCTAGACGACGGACATGGCAATAACGACTGCAAGAAATGGGCAACCACGCTACGATCGGAGTGAATCGGACTGATCGGTATAACCCGCAAGGAATTGGCGAGGTTGAAAATGCGAACGCTGACGGTTGTAGTGCTCAATCCGCCGGTGAAACCCTACAGGCAGCAACCTCACGGTGCTCCGTGAGGTTGCAAAAGCTTGAATAACAAGAATCGGATTTAGTAGCGATCGCCGCGTCCACCGCCGCTGCCACCGCCTCCACCGCTGCGACCACCGCCGCCGCCGCCGTAGCCACCGCCTCCACCGCTGCGGCCGCCACCGCCGCCGCCGTAGCCACCACCGCCTCCGCCACTGCTGCGGCCTCCGCCACCGCCGCCGTAACCACCACCGCCGCCACTGCCTCCGCCGCCCCCACCGTACCCGCCGCCGCCGCCACCGCCGCGCGGACGTTCTTCCCGTGGGCGGGCTTCATTGACTGTTAGTTGGCGGCCTTGAAATTCGGCGCCGTTAATGGCTTGGATCGCTTCTTCCACGCCAGACGACATTTCCACGAAGCCAAACCCACGTGACCGGCCGGTTTCCCGGTCGGTGATGAGTTGTGCGTTCGTGACGGTGCCGTATTGGCCGAAGAGTTGTTCCAAATCCGCTGCCGTTGTTGAGAACGCAAGGTTCCCAATGTACAAGTTCTTGCTGCTCATGCAGCTCCCTCACAGGCAGTGCGACGCACGTTCCGGTGCCGACTGCCAACCATGCTGTCAATACGGTTACCGACCTTCGATAACCTGGATTGAGGTGCGAACGCGGGGCCACAAACAAAATAACCACCGCCATCGACTCATCTGCGGTCCGTCACCGGGAGCTTGCGAGTTTGTAAGCTGATCCGCCAAACGTGAACGCCAACGACCCGTTCGTCTCTTCCTAACTTGTGGGTCCACTCCCACGAGTTAAAGCGAAGTATAGAGCACCGGGCGAAAAAACAATAGACGTTTTTCGTAGAAATCCTCACGTTCTTGAAATGTCCGATTCTGGCAGGGCTTGAATGTCCACCGAACCATCAACGTGAAACCGCACTCGGTCCGGTTTCCAATCCATCAACGGTCGCGGATTTCCTAACACGACATCCCTCATCGCGTGGGCGATATTGAAGTTCGCAAGCTGGCGTAACCCCACATAGGAAGTCGTGAGCCGGGGGTTGATCTCGATGGCAAAATCGTCGGACCCGTCTGCCGCTTCGCCCAAAACCAAATCCACGCCGACATACCCCAGAAGTCCTTCCACCGCGTCGATTGCACGTCTGCCAAGTTGAACGGCACGTTCGGCTAGATGAGTCGGAATTGGCGTTTCCCCGCCGTGGTACCGGAAGCGGCCGTCTTGCGAAAGGATTTGAAACGTCGGCAACAATGGAAGTGCCACCCCTGAGCCAACGAGAAACGCCACGCTCACGGCATGCCCTGTAACAAACTCTTGCAAGAGAAGCGACTCGGAGTCGAAGCCTTCGAGTAGGTTGTTGTCACGGAAGTGGATGAGCTGATTGTGTGTATCAAACCGAAACGTAGCTGTGGAACCGGCACCGTGGATTGGCTTACACACGATGGGAAATCGCAAGTGTGTTTGCAACCCGTCGCGGAAGGAAGTGGTTCGTGGGGTTGGTACGTCTGCATCGGTCCAGAGTTGAGCCAAGACCAGTTTGTTGGAAGTCGTGGCCATCGAACGGCGATCGCAGCCCATGAGTTGGCCACCCGCTTCCCGGACCCAGTCACATCGCCGTTGCAATTCGCCATCAAGCTCAGGGGCAATCACAAGTGTCAAAGTGCTGGATTGCACTTCACGTAAAAACGCCGATTGTTCTTCCGAAGAACGGGGATCGAGCTCCAGTGTCCGAACCGTCACATGCGGGATCGCGCGGAAATCGGCGACGACGGCGTCCCGCATCGCACGGCCTTCCCGCCAAAGGGAATGGGCTGGGTCCGACGGGTGTCGGCCCAGCCCCTGTGCCGTGCAGTATTCATAAATGAAAATCGTGGTCATCGTCGCATTATCGGTTTTGCGGGAACGGTGTCACGATCGGTTGCGTTGACACACCTGTTGGCCCACTTATCGGCACAGTGTCCGGTGAGGCTGGTCCCCGGTTACGGCTTGGTAGTGTCACACTGCCGCTTTGGTTGAACGTCCCCGGTGCATCCGCCGGAACCAATTGCGGGCGCATGTTCGACGCTTCCGTTGTGCCCGATGTGCGGGGTGGCGGCATTGTCATCGGGTTCATCGGCAACGGCATTGGTGCCGGTGCGGTCGGTTGATAGTTTTCCCACGTTCGCGTTTGGGGTGGTGTCGCCACTCCGGGCATGGTTCCGGTTGGTGATAGCTGCAATGGTATCGCGCTGTTCGGCATCGGCTGGTATTGATGCAACGGCTGGAACGGCAGTTCGGCAGGGTGTTCCCGCAACTTCAGTGCGGCTTCGGTGGCCGCGAAGTGGTCCGCTGCCTTCTTCTGCACATGGGCCGGTAACGGGCCGTCGGCAACGCTGACGTTGTTGTACTGTTGGATTGTCCCCTTCGCATGTTCCAATGCCGCCAGTGCGCTGTTGTAGTTCGCAATATTATAATATTCGTTTGCAGTAGCTGTCGCCAATTGTTGCTGAGCTAACAAGAGGTTCAAAACGAACGAGGCAGCCGCTTCCCCTGCTCCGGTAACCCCTTTTTGATACAACTCGACATCATTCTCCACCCGTTTCGCTGTTGAAATACGCTCTTCTCGAGCATTTTCAATTAACT
>JAYSXU010000755.1:0-8890 GCA_043716965.1 Fimbriiglobus sp. | reverse complement strand
AGTCGTTGATCGACCGCATCCGCACTTCGATTGTGGGTTCAATGGCTTTTTGGGCATAGGCCGGTTGGGCCTGTCCCAGAGCCAACAGCACTAAAGTGGTGACGACACAAAACTGACGATACATCCGATACTCCTGGAACTGGAAAGTAGCATCGCCACTTGCGAACGCTTAGTGTCGAAGTATACCTCTGATCCCGGCGGTAAGTGTCACAGTTTGCAGAGAATCCGGACGGTTGAGGACTCTGCCGATACAAATGGCAAAGTTGAATCTTGGGCGAATAAAACACCAAAAGGTCTGCGTGATGAGCCATAAGACGTGGGGCGGTCGCTTCGACGGGGAAACGGACAAGCGTGTCGAAGCCTTCACGGAGTCGATCACGATCGACCGCCGACTTTACCAGTACGACATTACCGCCAGCCAAGCGCACGCGAGCATGCTGGCGGAAGTAGGGTTAATCACGGTCGCGGAAGCCGAACTCATCGCCAAGACGCTCGACGAAATCGGGGTGGAGATTGACCAGGGAAAAATGGAGTTTTCCATTTCGCTTGAAGACATCCACACCCACATCGAACGTGCCCTGATTGCCCGCCTTGGCGACGTAGGCCGAAAGCTGCACACCGCCCGGAGTCGCAACGACCAAGTCATCACGGACGTGAAATTGTGGGTCCGCGACGCGATTGACGATTTGGACGGGTTGCTTGTGGACGTGCAACGCGCGTTTTTGCAATCGGCGGAGCGTGAACGCGGCGTGATATTGCCGGGTTACACGCACTTGCAACGCGCGCAACCGGTGCTCGCGCCGCATTACTTTTTGGCGTACATCGAGAAGTTTCAACGCGACCGGGAACGCATTGCGGATTGTCGCAAGCGGACGAACGTGTTGCCGCTAGGCGTGGCGGCGCTGGCGGGGAGTTCGTTGCCGATCGACCGCGAATCGGTGCGGGCGAAGCTGGGTTTTGATAGCGTTGCGCGGAACAGCTTGGATGTTTCGAGTGACCGCGATTTCGTCATCGAGTTCGTGTTCGATTTGTCGCTCATCGCCATTCACTTGAGCGGCTGGGCGGAAGAATGGATCATCTGGTCCACGACGGAGTTTAATTTCCTGGAGCTACCGGACGGCTTCTGCACCGGCTCCAGCATCATGCCGCACAAGAAGAACCCGGACGTTCTCGAACTCACTCGCGGAAAGACCGGCAAAGTGGTCGGGTGTTTGCAACAATTGCTGATGCTCGTGAAGGGGTTACCGCTCGCCTACAACCGCGATTTGCAAGAGGATAAGTCCGCCCTGTTCGATGCGTTCGATACCGTCGTGGGGTGCTTGATTGTTGCTGCACCGTTAGTTGAGCAAACGAAGCTACGCCGGGACGTGATTGCCTCTCGTATTGAAGACGGCTTCCTGGATGCCACGACGTTGATGGAGTTTTTCATCGCCCAAGGCGTTCCGATGCGGTCTGCCCACGAAGCGGTTGGCAAGCTCGTCCGCCGTTGCGAAAACGAGAAACGCCGACTGGTCGATTTACCCACGGAAGCGTTTGAAGAGGCTGCACCTGGCAGTGGAGCCAAAATCCGCAGCGCGCTCGGCGTGGCCAATGCGGTGGCGGCGTTCAAGAGCTACGGTTCCACGGCACCGGCTGAAGTCGAACGGCAGTTGAAGGAGTGGCGAGTGCGGTTAGGATAAACGAACACGGACACTCACCACTCAGGAAACCGAGTCTCATGGATCATTTTGCGTACCGGAACCGGACACTTTATTGCGAAGACGTTGCCGTTCCCGAACTGGCGGAAAAATACGGCACGCCGTTGTTCGTGTACAGTCAGGCGACGCTAGTGCATCATCTCAACGCGATTCAATCCGCGTTCGCATCGGCGAAGCCGATCATCGCTTACAGCGTGAAAACCAACGGCAATCTCAGCATCTGCAAGCTAATGGCCGAACACGGTTCGGGGTTCGATGTCACGTCCGGCGGTGAACTGTATCGGGCTTTGAAAGCCGGTGGACCGGACGCGAAAATAGTCTTCGCGGGCGTCGGCAAGACGGCTGCCGAGATGCGTTGCGGGCTTGAGAATAACGTGTTTCTCTTTAACGTCGAAAGTGAAGAAGAACTGTTCGCACTAGGTGACGTGGCCAAGTCGATGGGTTGCAAAGCTCCGGTGGCATTGCGGGTGAATCCGGATTTACCGCCCAAGACCCACGCTAAAACCGATACTAGCGTTAAAGGTGTTAAATTCGGTCTCGACATCGAAGGGGTTCTTGAGGTCTCCGCGAAGGCGGTCAGCCACCCCGGTTTGTCGATCGTCGGCCTCCACATGCACCTCGGCTCACCGATTTTGAAGACGGACGCTTATGCTGCGGGGTCGGCCAAAGCGGTTCAATTGATTCGCGCTTTCCGGCAACAAGGCCACGACATTCGCTACCTCAACATGGGTGGAGGGTTCGGCATTCATTACCGCAATCAAGAAGCCCTGCCTGCCACGGCGTTTGCCGAGGTGATCTTGCCGGCCGTGCGGGAAACGGGGTGCCAGTTGGTGCTAGAACCGGGACGCTTTATTGTCGGCAACGCGGGACTGCTGGTGAGTCGCGTGTTGTTTAACAAGGACACGGGCGGCAAACACTACGTCATCCAAGATGCCGCGATGAACGACTTAATCCGACCCACACTCTACGATTCCTTCCATCGCATCTGGCCTGTCCAACCGCGTCACGAAGTGCCGGAGAAGCCGGACGATTTTGAAGCCGCGATTCCGGGCACGGTCCTACAAGATGTTGTTGGTCCGGTGTGTGAATCCGGGGACTATTTAGCGAAAGCCCGGAATCTTCCGCTAATGAAGAGCGGCGATCTCTTGGCCGTGTTCAGCGCCGGGGCTTACGGCATGAGCATGTCGTCAAACTACAACAGCCGGGTGCGGGCCGCCGAAGTCCTCGTTACAGGCGGTACGCACCGATTGATCCGACGCCGCGAGACGTTTGAAGACCTAGTTCGGTGTGAAGTGGATTGCTAAGTACGTCGCGCCCGCGCACAATTCTAGATTGGGTAGGCGAGTTTCTCATAAACTGCCTACTCTGTGCAACTTCGCCGATTGACCGCACTTGCAGATCACAACGGAGGATAGCCGGTGAGACTCCGCGTCACCGCCCTTGCTTTAACTTGGGCAGTCTGTTGCCTCTCTGGCCCGTTGGCCGCTCAACCCCCTGCGCCCGCCCCCGGTGGCGGAGCAGACGCTACCAAAACACCACAAGCACTTTTCAAACTGGCCCGCGACCAGATTCGTGAGGGTCGGTTCGACGTTGCTGCCGAAACGTTGAAGGCGTTTCTCGCGGCCAACCCGAGTGACTCGGTTTACCTTGATCTGGCCAAGAACGAGCCAACGGTTTTTCTCAAGCTCCGCAACGTGCCGGTCTGGTCCGACGAAGCGAAATCCCAAGCGGAAGCAATCGGCGCGGTGAATTCGATCATTGCCAAGTCCGAAGAAGCGAACAAGAAACTCTACCAAGACCCGGCACGCATCACGAAGTTTGTTAACAACCTTGGTGCAACCTTCGAAGAACGTATCTACGCGGAGCAACAACTCAAGCTGTCCGGTGATGCGATTGTGCCGATCATGGTGGACACGCTTCGCACCAGTTCCGATGTGAATTTGCGGGCCGGTATTCTCGGGTCACTCTCGAAACTCGAAGTCAATCAACTTCCCGGTTTCTTGGCGGCATCGGACGGTCTGGCAACGGATTTAAAATTGGGCATCTTCCGGGCGCTAGTTGGACGGGAAGACCTGTTAAATCTCCTCAGCTCCCCGGACACGGATTTTACGCCACACCTTTGGTATTACAGTGCTGCGAAAACCGAAGACCTCCGCACACTCCGTGATTATTCCGCCGGTGTCCTCGATCGGCTTTCGGCTGGGGCTTCGGGCAAGAAACAGGCTTCTACGGAACTCGTTGCGATCGCCAAAACAGTCAGCGCGAAAACAGCCCGGTTCCGATCCGGCGATCGGGTGAAACTGTGGAGTTGGAATGCTGAGAAGTTGAACGTCAACGCCGTAGATGTCTCCAAAACCCAAGCTAGCGATTACTTCGCCGTTCGCAATCTGCGGTGGGCCTTGGAGCGGAACCCGGAGGATTTAGCAGCTCAAGAATTGTTCTTAGCGTTGACCGTGGAACGGGCCGTCGAGAAGTCGCAGTTCGCGGATTTGGCACAGTCCGACCCGGCATTGTTTCCAATTTTGGCAGCCGCACGGCCTGATTTGTTAGTCGGCATGTTGGACCGCGCATTGCGGGAACAACGGACGGCTTTGGTCTTGGGCTTAACCCAAATCCTGGCAGCGCGGTCTGAGAAATCGGCGGCACAGGCAGCCGATGGAAAGCCCAGTGTGTTCATGCGAGCGCTGGATTATCCCGATACACGAGTTCAATTGGCAGCCGCAATCGGGATGATTAAGGCACCAATCCCCGCAACTCACGGCAAAAATGCCAAGATCATCGACATCCTTCGTCGGGCCGCCTCGGTTGATACTGCACCCAGTGGCAATAAGGAAATGGGCCGCGCGTTGGTTGTCGATCCGTCGGACATCCGGGCTAACAAGCTGGTTGCGAGTTTGAAACAACTCGGCTACAACGTCGAGCGATTCGTCAGCGGTCGGGAACTCACTCGGCGAATTTCTCTCGCTGCCGATTCGGACCTGATTTTCATTGATCGTCACGTTGTAAACCCAGAACTCAAGGATCTCGTACCCCAACTTCTTGCGGACAGTAACGTTGCCCGACGGCCGATTTTGATTGTGGGTTCTGCGGATAAAACCCGGCAACTGTCATTTGAACTCTTGGTGACCCGGCTCGCGTTTCTGATTGCGGTCACGGAAACGTCATCGACCGACGTTCCCCCGCCATATGCTTTTGATCCCCGCAGGCCGGTCCGCGATCTCGCGTTAGAGAAAGACACAATTGTTCAGCTTCGTGACAAACGTCTCGCGGAACTTTACGGGTTACGGTTCGAGCGACTGCGGCGATTGATCGTCGCAGCCAGTTTACCCCAATCCAAAACCCTTCAAGCCCTGCTCGATTCCCGGTTACCACAGCTGACCTATATCGCCTTGGCGACCGAATACCCTATCACGTTGGAATCGGCACCGGCAACCTACAAGCAGATGGTTGGTAAGACTCAGGTGATTCTGACCAATCCGCAACTGGCAGCCAGTGCCGAACGGCTACCGACCGAGACCATTACCCGGTTGGTCGAGGAACTGGAAAGCTCTCTCGATGCACCGCGAAAGCAACGCTTGGACGAACTGATGAGCCGAGTGAATTTCGAGTCACTGGGGTTGCCAGCGGATTCCTACAAAGATCCCGTCGTGGAAGCACTCCTCGGGAAGTTTGCCCGCACGGTGGGTGGCGTGTCCGTGATCCCAGAATCGTTCACGGCTGTCGCTCTGGGTGAAGACATCCTGAACGCGGTGACAGACCCCGCACAACTTCCCCAACTCCCTGCGGATCGAAAACGCTCCGCGAAACTCGCAATGGAATACCTGCGGAAACTAGCGTTGGGTGAAATCCCTGGGTACGACGTCCGCCCTGCGGAGACGGCACTACGGCAAGCCCTCCGAGATGATGAACTGGCCGATCTCGCCGTCGATGCGGTGGCAAAAATCCCGACTTCGGAAACGCAACAAGACCTGCTATCACTTGGCCTGGGTGGCGGGAAACCAGTACCGCTTCGCTCGAAGGCACTGGATCGTACAATTCAACACATCCAAAGCTTCGGCAAGTTGATTCCTGCAAATCAACTGGAGGCGTTGTCTCAAGCGATGACCGCCGAGCCGAGTCTGGAGTTGAAGGCGAAGTTGGCTGTGGTGAATCAGTTATTGGTCGGCAAGTCGTCCGATCTTGGGAAGTTGATTCAGAAGTACCCTGCCCCACTTCCGCAGTTACCCGCAATCAATCCCCAAGTTGCACCGGAACCGGCTGAGAAGAAGGTTGACAAAAATTAGAAGCGTTTCGATTTTCCCACACCGCCCGCGATTTTCTCGCGGGCGGTGCTGTTTTGCGCAAGTCTGACAGGTTTGCTCGTTCGCCATCAGACGAATTCGCTTTTCAGACGCCCTCGGAGGCAACCGCATGTCGAAGCCAATCACGAATCTCAACGCGGTGCCGAATCTCGATGACCTGATGGCACGCTTCTTAGCAACAGCCGGTGGCACTGAGATCGACGCCGCCCTTGAAAGCGAAGTCGAGCCACACGAAGTGATCGGTGGCTTTCGCGCTGCGGCGACCCAACTCTGGCGCGAAGGCATCGCGGTATTGACCGGCGTCACGACCGAGAAAGTGACGACCCCACCGGAATGGGCGGGATTTGCCGCACTCGAAACACACAAGAGTAGCCCATTCGCGGCGGGTCTGTTCCCCCAAAGTCTTCGGGAAATTTCCCCGTTGTTAACGGGTGGCGAACTGACCAGTTTGAAGCCGACCGGCAAACCGGCTGCGATTCCTGGGTTTTCAGCGTTGCGGAGTTGGTGTCAAAAGAACCTGGGCCAAGGCCACGCGGCAACGCTGTTAGTGACCTCCGGCATCTTGGCAGGGCTGGGAGATTTCGCCCAAGCTAAAGCGGCCCTACTCGCCGCAGAACCACTTTGTGACGGCCCAATGCGGGCGCTGTGGCACAATCAACACGGGGCCGTTTTGTGGATGAGTGGAGAGGTGACCCAAGCCGTTGCCGCATGGGAACAAGCAACGGATTGCGTTCCTGCCCGGTTCAACTTGGGTATGGCGAACTTGCTGACCGGGAACAAACCAGTTGCCGTTCAACACTTAACCGTCGCTGCAACGAGTTTGCCTGATAGCTCCGGGTGGTGCCACCTTGCACGCCTTTATTTGGCTTTGGCCAGCTAATTGCGGTCGTTGACCACAACAATCGTGGCGTAGTGGCGGACCTGTTTGTAGGCTCGCCCTTGATACTCGCCGCTGCGGTTTTCAGTCACGAAGACTCGGGCCGCATATTGACCTTTCTTGTCGAACGGTTTCGTCATCCCTTGGGCATTGGTGCGGACCACTTCGACCCGTTTCGTGTCTGGCACATACACACTCAGATCGGTCTCCACTGGCTTCCCGTTCACGGTCACTTGAAATACGACACCGCTCGCATGAGTCACCACAGTGATTTCGACAGGTGCCGGTGACTGTTTCTGAACATCCGCAACAAGCGGGGTGACGACCAACTTGGCGTGGTGGCGAATCAACACCGGCTCGGACTGGCCCCGAATGACAACTCCGTAATCAACGGTTCCCATCACCGTCGCCGTCTCGGCTGGCAGAACCCCGAACGTGAGATAGCCTTCTTCACCCCGCTGCGTTTGAAGTGGTGTCGCATCCCCGGACTTGCTCACCGCCGTGAATTTTCCTTGCAGTGCCAAGTCGAGCGAAACAGTCGCATCGGGTTCGGGCAGATCGGCCAAGACCAATTTCGGCGATTGCTGCAGACCACCCGGAAGTAGAAAATAGAAGTGGGCATTGGCGATAGTTCCGACAGTCACAACGACGCAAACACTTAGAATCCATCGGAACATGGCAGAATCCTTTCGGGGCAAACTCGGTGGATCAACGGGCAGTATTGTGGTGTCTGAAGGGATGACACCGCAACCTCAACTGAATGGCAGAAAAGCTGAGCCGGGATTCGTAATAATCAGGTGTTGCCAAACCTGTCGAGCTACTCGACACCAAGGCGTCAGATGAGACGGTATTATCCGCAACTTTCGGTTGTGTTCTGTCAGATCGCGGGCTACTTTACTGGTGTCCCGCCGGACGGCAGCTCGAGTGATTGGGCGACACTCAAGCAGTCACCGGCGGGGCATTTTTGTTTCCCGAGTCATTTCAAATCCCGCATTTCAAATCCCGACCCGCACTTCTTGCCTTACAATCCTTGTTATCGGATCAACTGGCATCTGAGATCGTTCCCTCATTGTCTTCCAGGCGGCGTTCATGTCGGCACGTTCTCGGGGCCTGTTGTTTCTGCCGTTGTTGACGGCGTTTCGTCGTTCCTTGCCACAGCACCGCGCGACGGGTCCGTCATCCCAGCGACTTCACGCGCTGGAATCCGCAGTAGCGGACTGGTTGAACCCCGCGTTCTTGGACCGCGTTCCCGATGACGTACTCATCCCGAAGTTGATTGCCTTCTACCGGGATGTCGTGACGTTACCGTGGCACGTGGAGGTGTTTCGCCGCAAGCCCGGCTTGGTGCGATTCGGCTTGAACCACATCCTGCACGCCCATGACCCCCTTCCCCTGCGCCTCGCTCGCTGCGCCTTCCCCGACGGGCAATACTTCCGGCCCGGTTTGGGGATTGCATTCTGGTTCGCAATCGCCAAAGCGACTGACCCGGATCAGTTGCCCGATTGGCGCCCCGGAGTTGTTCGTGGCCTTGCGAAACTTGGGTTGCTCACTGCGGTTTCGGTACGCGATGTCCCTGGTAGCTACGCGGTTGCGTGCAAACTCTACGAGCAACTCATCGCGGAATATCCGGAACTGACGGCGAGCGATTTGGACATCTTCTTTTGCCAAGTTGCGAATTTGGAAGGCCGTGAACTCGGATCGAGTGACGACCCCACGGAACCAAATGCGGGACGAATCGAAGATTCGCTGCGACTGCTTCGCAGTGAACGACCCCTGCGAAAGCGAATCACCGAAACCAATCTTCGCTTGGCCAGCATTCGCCAAACGATCGAAACAACCCAGAACGGCATCAATCATCACGCGGTTCTCCAAGCGGCTAACGAGTTGCTATTCACCACGCTTCAGCCGATCGACGCGAACCTTGGCGATTGGCTACCGCAGGTAATCGCGGTTTCGCAAGTAATGAAAACTGCGGCGGACTTATTGAAGCCGCCCCTCGAAGCTGAGGGCATCAC
>JAYSXU010000754.1:0-8906 GCA_043716965.1 Fimbriiglobus sp. | reverse complement strand
GTTACCGTCTCGGGCCACGACACAGGAGGAACCGCCGTGAGTGTGCCGAGCTACCCCGATCGCCCGCCGTTCTTCGCCTTGAAATTCATTCGACTCATCGGAAAAATCTGCCTCGCTAACGAGATCGGAGCCGACGCCTGTTGGCTACTGACAACGATTGCTTCCGTCGAAGACGCCAAGTCGTACCGTAGCGCCGTGACGTTTTTCAACGAACAATTGATGCCGTTGGTTGGGCAGAATTCGCACGACTCGTTGGCCCGCGTTCGGGCGAAAGCGGTTAAGGCCGGTTGGCTGCACTATGAGAAAGGTGGCAAGGGGTTCGCGGGCAAGTATTGGGTGGTAGTTCCGACCGAATTTACTGAATTGGATGACGGCCCCGCCGACGAAAACCCGTCCGAGTACACAGCAAATGTATCCGCAAAATTGCGTACACAAGCCGGAAGAAAGCCTAGTGCAACAGCAAATGTATCCGCAAAATTGCGTACACAAGCCGGAAGAAAGCCTAGTGCAAGTGCGTACCATTCTTCCCTTTCCTTTCCTCTTAAAGAAGTAGATAGCTTCGAGCTGGAGTCGGAAGCCGCTCCAGCATCGAAGCCGGATACGTTGATCGAACGTCCGCAAGACGAAGCAAAAACCAAATCCGCCACGAACAAAAAACCCAAAGACCCGAACCCCGCCCCGCCGCCGGGAACCGCGTTAAGTTTTCCCACCGTCGGCGACGTGAAAGTTTGGCACTTGACCGAATCGCAGCTTGCGGAGTGGAAGCAGGCCTACCCGAAAACGGATTTGCTTGTCGAGTGCCGAAAAGCCCTGGTGTGGGTCAACGCGAACCGCAAGAAAATCAAAACGTCGCGGGGCATGCCTGCCTTTCTCGCGGGTTGGTTCAATCGCGCCGAGCAATTCGGGGCCAGCCGAACCCAAAGCAACCCCCCATCGAAACCCACGAAGTATTTCGGCGACGGCGAATATCAACCAGCCAAGGCCGAGCGATGAGGCTTGACCGCTGCAATCGCACAGAACGCACCAAATCGGGGCGATCGATGCTACGGTGGGAACTTTTCCCACCCTGCTAACAAAACGCGGCTACGGTGGCAAATATCACGATTAAACCCATACGGGAAATCCGCATGACGCAAGATAGAATCTCCGAATACGCCGGGCAAAGCGGCACCCAAAACAACCCGCTCAACGCCGACGAAGCCGAACGCGCGGTTCTGTCCGGGATGCTCAAGGGCATCGATGAAGCTGACGACGGTCGCGAACTGATTTGCGGCGAAGACTTCCGGAACCATCATCACCGTGCGATCTTCGATACGATTGATAAACTCCGCATCGCAGACCGCTCCGCCGCCCCTGACGCCGTGTTTTTGGCCATGAAGAAAGCGAACACCAGCGCCGAACTGGGAGATAACCCCGCCAGATTCCTGGCGGACTTGTACGAAGAAGTACCGACCGCCGCGAACCTGAGTCACGCCGCCGAACAGGTTCGGGACGCCGCAGACCGTCGGTTCTTCAAGGACCAGTCCGCCGAGGCGAATCGCGACATGCGAGATAACGTCGAACCCGCAACGGAGACGATCGACCGCTTTGAACAGACGTTGCGGACGCGAACCGAACGTCGCCAGAGCGACCAACAAGACTCGCACATCGCAGCGCTGGCCGCGTCCGGCTTGGCTCGCCTGAATGCGATTACCAGAGGTGAAGGCCCGAGCGTGTTCGCCGGGACCGGCTCGCCACGCCTCGATTCGGGCTACGGCGGTTTCTCCGCCGGACAACTCACGATCCTGGCGGCGCGCCCGTCGAAAGGCAAATCGGCAATGGCGCTGCGGTTCGCCGAGGCCGCATACACCCAGGGCGTTGGGGTAGCGATGTTCTCCCTTGAAATGTCCCAAGCCGAGCTTATGGATCGATTAATCGCATCGACCACGGGCGTTCCGCTTTCCAAAGTTCGTGGCGTCTGCGGTAAGCCGTCCGACGAAGAGGCCGGGCGAATCGCCGCCGAATGGGGAACGCGGTCACTCGAAGACTTGCCGTTTTGGATCAACGACCGATCCAACCTAACCGCCTCACACATCGCCCTTCGAGCGCGCCGACTGGCACGCCGCAAGGGGGTGAAGATCGTCATCGTGGATTACCTGCAATTGCTTCGGGCCGAGAACCCGAAAGACCCGCGCCATCTACAAGTCGGCGCGTCGTGCAAACGGCTGAAACAGCTGGCCAAGGAAGCGGGCGTTGCGGTTGTTTGCTTGGCCCAACTCAACCGCGAATCGGTGAACCGGGCGGACCCGACGCCCCGTCTTTCCGACCTGCGCGACTCCGGCGAAATCGAGCAAGATGCAGATGTTGTGATGTTGCTGCATAGCTCGGACGAGAACCCCGAACTCGATGTTCAACCCGTCGATTTGATCCTGGCCAAGAACCGCAACGGTCCGACCGGGGTATTCCCCTTCGAGTACCGCCGGGCCATCACCCGGTTCGATGAGCGATTTCCGACGCTGTGACCAACAGACAATCCACGAAGGAGAAGGTATGATAGTCGAACGAAAGCAATTCGTCTTGACCCTCGAAGACATCGACCCCGACGCCATTGTGCCAACGGAAGCGAGATTGCGCGGGGTGCTGAAGAGATTGTTGAGAACCCACAAGTTCATCTGTGTGAGTATCCGACCTCTGCCATCCGCGCAGAATCCGCTGCTTAAGGCGATTGATGCCCCGGTGGGAAATTTTCCTACTTGACTAGCCAATCGCGTTACGGTGGCAATGGTAACAAAAGAACCCACATGAGGCATTATGGATTACGAAGAACTCCTAAAGAAAGCCATTGATCTACCCGAAGCCCTAACGAACAAACTTCTGTCGCGGCACCCGTACATGAGGAAGTATTCTGACGACTTGTACTCCGCCGCGTGTGATGCTCTGCTCCACGGTGCAAGGACGTACGATAAAAATCGCTGCAAAAGCTTTCGCGCTTACGCGACCGTCCTGATAATCACCCGACTGAATTGGAAGCTCAAAGATTTGGCTCGAAAAGCGATCCGTGAACCGACCGGACTGGTTCAAGATGTGGCCGCGACCGCGATCGTCCCCCACCGGCTACCACCCGAATACTACTCGCGAGTTACACCCAGGCAAGCGGAAGTTGTCGCACTGAGATTTGAATGCGGTTGCTCCTTCAGCCAGATCGCGGTGCGACTCAAATGCTCGAAAGCTAATGCGTACCGGCTCTACAGAAAGGCCCTCAAGAATGTGTCAGTGAATTGATTGTCCCAGTGTGGATCGTCCCAGTGTGGATTGTCATAGTGTCGGCTGTCATGGTGTCGGTTGTCATTATGAACACGAAGTGATCGACGTTGAACGCGCCGGATTTTTTGGGTCCCTCTGGATCGATTTTAAGGACTGAGCTACCACGGGAACAGCCGCTCTTGTTGACACAGTTGGTTGCCCGAACGAATAACAACGAAACAGAACGCCGAACTGCACGAAGTAAAATATCCATAAAGTCGGCGGGCAATTTGTGTTGAAACTCATGGAACGTCGCCACCGCGACAAGGGAGTGAAGATGAGACCGCGCAAGATGAAAACAACCCCCAGGGCTGGTGTTGAGTGCCCAATTTGTTCCTGTCCGTTCAGTTGCGTAATCAGAACCACGCCACGGGGACAAGCATTAGACCGTCAGCGTAGGTGCCTGTCCGACGGATGTGGCCGGAAATACGTGACACACGAAACAACCCAGAAGGCACGTAACGCTGCTAATGGCATCGGCGTGGCCATCTCTGTCACCGATCTCTTAGCAGCGATCAAAACGATACCCCCAACGCAGACCCGCTTGTAGTATTCCCACAAGGAGGAAATTATGTACGTAACAGCCAATGCCGAGGCCACCGCGATCACAGAAAAGCAGGGGCAAGCGGTCCTATCTGACATGCTCGAAGCTGCTGGCCTTCCGCCAGATTGCTGGCCGCTGGACACCGATTCTGTCGGTGAGCTACTTCAATCCGCAGGCTACCTAGTCACAGGCGTCGAACTGCGCAGACTCGCTGCGATGGGCCAAGTGCCGCAGATTTCGCAACACGACGCGCGGGATGTGCTGCTGGCTGCAACCTGCCTCGAGGGGCGCCGTCAGTGGATGTCAACGCCATCGCCGCACGACCAGAAAAAAACTCACAGCCGACTCATGCTTGAGACTCATCTTGTCGCCGGTGCAGCTGGCGTAGCAAAACTGGAAGCGCAAGTCGAGGTCATTGACCTTCGTTTCGCTCTAGTGTTGATGGCCGAATGCGAATCCAGAGAGCTGCGAGAGAAGCTTCTAACCACTATTCAAACGCTCTGTTTACTGAAAGGAGTGTTTGCATGATCAAACTGAACGTCAACGGCCCGGTCAAGCTCGCAGCCCAGTCAGCCGGTAAGCCGCGTCGGTTGACCATCGTCGCGTACACCGGCGATGTAATGCAAGTGAGCGGGTACGGGAACCTGCTGATCGACCTCGCCGGACTCGAACTCCCACGAAGCTTACCCCTACTGGCAGACCATGCGAACGCGGTTGCGTCGTTAGTCGGGACTGGCCAACCCGCCACCGACGGTAAGACCCTCACCGTGTCCGGCATACTGTCCAGCAACCCTGCCGGTTTGGAGGTGCTAACACTGCTCGAAGGTGGCCACGTCCTTCAAGCATCCGTTGGCTGTGACCCGATCGAAACGCGCCGGGTCGAAAAGGGTGAAGAGATTAAAGTGAATGGCCGAACAATCACCGCCGACGAAAAAGGCTTCACGTTGGTGGAAACCGCACATCTGCGCGAGGTCTCAATCACCCCCCTCGGGGCCGACAATTTGACAAGTGTTATGATCTCCCTAAAGGCCAATGGTGCTTCCGAAATGACCACGACCAAGACGTTCGACGACTATGTGAAGTCGCTCAATCTGGACCCAGCCAAACTCACGCCCGCGGAATCGGCCGTGCTGCAAAAGGCCTTCGACGCGGCCAACGCTGAAGAGGACGACGAACCCGCAGACGATCCCAAATCGCCGCTTGAGAAACCCGCGAGTGCTTCCGCGATCATCTCGATCCTGGCAGGAACACCCCGGAAGCTACAACTGCAAGCTGCCAACCAACACTGGAGCGCGACCCGCTGCCGCAAGGAAGCCCTGTCTTACCTGCGTGCTTCTCGGTCGAACGCTGGCAATGGCACTTACAGCGGATCACATTCTGCCGACACCAGCGGTACAAGGCACCTCGAAGCCGCGTTGCTGGTCAAGGCCGGGTATGGGACTCTCGCGGAGAAACACTACGGGGCGCGGGCGCTCGAAGAATCGAAAGCAATGCAACGGGCGCCCCTCAGCGAGATCCTCGCACAAGCCGTGCGACTTCAAGGCGGCAATCCCGGCCAAGACTTTGATCAGATGATCCGGGCGTCCGGACCTTCTACGGCGAGTATCTCGAATTTGCTGAGCAATGTTGCGAACAAGGTGCTCGAATTGACCTGGCAAGAGGCTCCACAAAGTTGGAGGAGCTTTGCTCAAGTGAAGAATGCAGTCAACTTCAAAACACACACGTCCTTGAGGCCAACCTTCAGCGGGAACCTGAAGCAGACCGGGCCGGGTGGTGAAGTGGCCCACGGATCCATAGGCGAATTTTTTGTTCCGTGGAACGTGTTTCAGTTCGCCAAGCAGTATGAAATCGACCGGATGCAGATCATCAACGACGACCTGTCCGGACTGATGGAAGTGATCCCGTCGTTCGCCCGCGCCGCTGCCCGCACGCTGAACGATCTGGTGTACGCCATCGTGCTGGCCAACGCCGGGCCCTTTTTCTCAGCGGGGAACACGAACACCCAAACGGGCGGCACGTCGGCACTTTCGGCTGTTTCGTTGACGACCGCGATCCGCCAGCTTCGGATGCAAACCACCCCCGAGGGCGGGTATTTAGACCTGACGCCAGCGGTGCTAGTCGTCCCGCCGTCGTTGGAACAAACGGCCCGTGAGCTACTCCACTCCACGTTCGTCCTGCGCGATCAGACCACCGACCGCCAAGGCACGTACAACCCGTTCAACGGCATTGCCACGCTGGAAGTTGAGCCTCGGTTGCAAGCTGGTGTCACAAACCCCGTTGGCGGGGCTGTGGTGGCCGGGTCTGCAACCGGATGGTACTTGTTCGCGGCACAATCGAACCTGCCAATGCTCGTGGGCTTCCTGAACGGGAACCAAGCCCCCCAGATCCAGACGTTCGACATCGGTCAGAACATCAACGGTCTGGCAATGGTAACAAGGTGCGTTCATGATTTCGGCGCGGCCCTTGGTGATTACCGCGCGGCCCAACGGTCAGTCGGTGCATAACCCGGCTTCTCGGTCAGCGAACGAACACCCGCCAAGGCTACCACCTGTCGGGTGTTTTCGTTTCCTACCCCACATATCACCCCACATATCCGGACGTTCTTGACAACCTTCACCTCACCGTAGCAACCGCGTAGCAATCACTTTCTCTCTCAACTCGACTTTGGCGTAAAACGCCTTGTTTTCCAGTGCCCCGAGTGGGCCTCGACCCTACTGCACGCTGATTTGTAGTCACAATGGGCGGACCAGTCACTCCCGCGACCGTGGGGAGTGACTGGTCCGCCCATTCTGCGTAGGCATTACGGCTGTGCGCCCGTGATCTGGCTGAGCAGTCTGAAGAAGCCTTTCTTTCGCGCGCTGCTGGTTTTCCAGTTCACGGGTACGGACTGATAGCCTTCGTCGAACCCTTCGCCGGTCATGCGGTAATCGAAGTAGCCCCACGACGCGAACGCCCCGATCGCTGCCGTGAAGTTGTTCGCCGGTTTGTCGAAGTCGAAGTGGTCGTCCTCGTTGAACAGGATTGGCATTGGGCGATAGCCTGGAATCTTGCGGGTCTGCCGAACCATCTCGCCGATGCGGGCCGGGTCGCTCACCCCGTTGCCGTGCAACAGTAGGAAGTCCGACGCCTTCACGACGTTCGGCTTCGGGATCGTGCCGCCGCCGTAACTCGTGCCGACGAGCAACGGGTGTTTCTTGTCCAACCCGCGTTTCTTGGCACGGTCGATGAGTTCGTGAACGCGGTCCGGCATCAGGATGGCGTGGTCGTAGGCCTTCACGTTACACTCGTTGTTGACCTCCAAAATGACGTTGGTATAGCCCTTCTGGACGAGCCAATCCACCGTCGCATCGACCCCGGCGATGACCGCCCGTTCATCCTTCACTCGCTGGTCTTGGCCGAAATAGTAGACGCCGAGAATCACCACCATGCCCAACTCGTCCGCTTTGTCAATGATCTGGGTGAAGCGAGTCATGGCACGCGCATCCAGGCTCCCGTCGGCGTTCAGTGCGGAGTTGTGCCACGGCTGATCCTTCGAGTAACCTTGCGGGCTGCCGCCTTGCAGGTTCAGTGTGATCCCCAGTAAACCGTGCTTACGACACCCGGACATCTCCGCGATAAACTCCTTGGTGTTGCGGTCCGCGTCCCATTTCTTCGTGTCCGGGTACGCCCACCGGCCCACGGTTTCCGGGTTGCGGTCATCGAACGTCGCCTGCACCATTCGGGTGTTCAACAAAAGACCTTCGATCGACCGGCCCTTGTACGTCGGCTGGCCGTTGATGAGAAACTTCGCCCCGTCGATGCCGACAGCGGTCACCCGCATCGGTTCAGCAGCGAACCCAGAAGCGGCCACGGCGATGAGCAAAACAGCTAACACGGTACGCATGATGACCCTCACGTTAACGCAACTGTTCACGGTTGGCTTCTGGCAGATTGGTCGGTCTTCGCGTAGCCAAGCTAATCGCCGGGCGATCGCGTGTCAAACTTTGTCCGACAGCGGCAACGTTACGTTACATCAATTTGATACCGGCATCACGGAGTGGGAATCATTTTGCTGACACAATAACCGGAATAAATCGGAAATTCGCTGCAAATGACACCGCTTCTTGGTTACAGTGTCCCGAGTGACAAAGAGCCGTCACTGGCTTGTGACAGTTCGTTGATTGACCGCCCCGATCACTTTCCTCCCCCGAGTATTGGAGCTTGACCATGAATCGTTGGCTAATGACTCGTCCCGACGGTCTGAAATCGACACGACGCCCGAACTCATCGGTACTCACGATGACACCCTTGGAAGATCGGGTTGTCCCAGTTGCCGGGGCGCTCGACCTGACGTTTAACGGCACCGGGAGTACGACGATAGACTTTGGGAATGATGACCAAGCGAAAGCGGTCCTCGTTCAGCCCGACGGCAAGATCATCTCGGTCGGCTCCTGGGATGGTGGGTCTAGCGACTTCGCTTTGGCCCGCTACAGCCTCGACGGCACTTTAGATCCGACGTTCAACACCACAGGCAAAAGCAGCTTTAACCTCGGCAGCGCCGACTTCGCCACAGCGGCGGCACTGCAACCGGACGGGAAGATCGTCGTCGTCGGGTATTCCAACGCTTTCGGCGCGACCAATGATTTCGCAGTGATGCGTGTGAACACGGACGGATCGAAAGACGCCACGTTCAACGGCGGCACGGGCGTCCTGTCGGTGGACTTCGGGAACGACGACCGGGCCAGCGGTGTTGCACTTCAGCCGGACGGGAAAATCATCGTCGCCGGCAAATGGGACGGCGGCGCCAGTGACTTCGGCATCATCCGTGTGAACACCAACGGGACACTCGACTCCACGTTCGCACCGGGCAGCACTCAGGGCGGCGGCAAGCAGAACGTGTTCTTCGGGACCAGCATCGGATCGGGCCAGGACTTCGCAACGGGTGTCGCGGTCAGACCCGATGGCCGAATTGTGGTCGGTGGTTATACGAACCTCAACGGCGCGGCCACCAATGATTTTGCAGTCGCACAACTGAAAGCCGACGGTACGTTCGACACGACCTTTGGACCAGGTCTGAATGGCAAGGCAACCGTGGACTTTG
>JAYSXU010000753.1:0-8911 GCA_043716965.1 Fimbriiglobus sp. | reverse complement strand
GGTGACAGGTCTGGTTCACCCCGTGAACAGGACTTGCATCACTTGGCCGCGGTTGAGTTGGACGGGGCGGTTGACGCGGTCGTGGACTTCGCTGGCGGGTTCTAGGCCGAGGGTGTGATAGATCGTGGCGCCGACGTCGTCCGGGGTATACGGTGTTGTGGCGGGATATGCGCCGATCTTGTCGGACTTGCCGATCACTTGCCCCCCGCGAACCCCGGCACCCGCGAACAGGCCGAAGAAGCACGGCGCCCAGTGGTCCCGCCCGATCGATTTGCCAGGAGTTTGCGAGGTGAGTTTCGGAGTGCGGCCAAACTCGCCGAGCATCACTACCAGCGTGTCGTCGAGCATTCCGAGGCTGTCCAAATCGTCGAGCAACGCAGAGACTCCACGGTCCAGTGGCGGGACGAGATCCTTCTTCAAGCGGTTGAAAATATCCCCGTGGCTGTCCCAATTTTGCACGCGGCCCATGTTCGCTTGCACGATCGGCACCCCGGCCTGAATCAACCGGCGGGCCAGTAAAAGCGATTGCCCGAACGGGTGCCGCCCGTACCGATCGCGCATCGCCGGGGATTCCCTGTCAATCTCGAAGGCTTGCCCGGCCCGACCTGACGTGAGCAGCGAAAACGCCCGGTCTTGCTGATCGGACATCCGCCGCCCTTCCATTGATTGCGACAGCCACTCTTGCCCGCGATTCACTTGATCGAGCAACGCTTTGCGGTCATCAAGTTGATTGACATCCAAACCCGGCCCCGGCGACAGGTTCTCGACTTTGAAGTCCTTGGCGTTGGGGTTCTGGTTGATCTGCCACGGGTCGTGACGCGGCCCGAGGAAGCCGCCGTGTTGGCCGGGCCACACCAGCGGACCTTCCATGAGGAACGTCGGCACGTTCACGCCACTGGGCAAACCATCAGCTTGCGGGCGGAGGTAGTTCAGCGCGGCCGAGTAGGCGGGCCAATCGTCGCGGCTGGCGATTTTGTCAAAGAATGCACCGGGCTGTTTTTGCCCAGTGAGTACGTGGTGCGTGGCAACGAGGTGGTTGTTATCTTTGTGTGCCAGTGTCCGCACGACGGCGTACTTATCCGCACGTGCCGCCAGTTGGGGTAGCAATTCCGTGACCAGCAGACCGGGGACGCGAGTTTGAATCGTGCCAAACTCGCCGCGAATTTCCGTGGGGGCATCCGGCTTTGGGTCAAACGTGTCGATGTGGCTCGGCGCGCCGGTGAGGAAAATTAGAATCATCGACTTCGCCGACTTCGTCGAGGGCGAAACACCCGCTGCTGGCCGCGCCAGCGCCGGCATCGATGGCAAGCCCATCAATCCCAGGCCCATCGCCCCGGAATAACCAACCTGCAACAACTCGCGGCGATTGATGCCAATGGCGTGGGTATGAGAAGGCATAATGAACCTGCAAAGCGTGAACGTGCGGTAGGACCAGTATTACACCAAATCGGCGGCAAAGTGCAAGAGAATGAATTCGCCCAGAGTTATCGGCGTATATCTCAATCCACTGGGTCTCCTAAAACCGGATTCACCATAGTGGGCACGGAGAGCCTCAGAGAAAAATCCAACTCTGTTGAATACTTCTCAGTGGCTCTCCGTGCCCTTGTGGGTAACATTCGTTTTGATTGTCAGAGATCTTAGCCGCACACTGGAGAAAATGTGTCGATTCAAATTCAAGTCGTCGAGTCGCAACGGTTCTCACAAAATTCCTACGTGCTTTGGCGGGAATCCAGTCCGGAGGCGTTCGTCATTGATCCGGGGTTCGACCCCGATCTCATCTTGCAGCTATTACGCAAGCACAACCTGACGCTGACGGCAATTGTCCTTACGCACGGCCACATCGACCACATTGCTGGCAACGCCGCAATGAAGGCGGCGTTCCCGAACGCGCCCATCATCATCGGCGTGAACGACGCGGAGATGTTGACCGACCCGATGTTGAACTTGAGCGGGGCGTATGGAATACCTGTGGTCAGTCCGGCAGCCGACCGCTTGGTTGTGGAAGGGGATCAACTGACGGTCGCAGGGATCGAGTTGGACGTGTTCGACATCCCCGGCCATTCACCGGGGCACGTGGTCTACCTGATCCGCGAAACGACGCCCATGATGGTGCTGGGCGGCGACGTACTCTTTCAAGGCAGCGTTGGCCGCACCGATTTCCCCGGCGGCAGCTTCGACCAACTCGCCACCGGCATCCGCACCAAACTCTGGCCTCTCCCAGAAGCCACGAAAGTCTTCCCCGGTCACGGGCCGATGACGACGATCGGCATCGAACGCGCCACCAACCCCTTCGTCGGCGGCGCGGGGTGATGGGTAATCTATCATACATACAGTGCGAGTGCAGCTTCTGCTGAGAAGTGATTATAAGATCAGTCGCTACCGGATTCTTTGATTCCGAGACGAGCATGAACCCGCTGCCGCGCGTCCTCCCACTTGGACCACATGCCTTCGCCACTTTGATTCGATCTTCGTTGTAGTTCCGCCAAGTAGGCGTCACCCACTAACTCTGGAGTCGGAGGGTTTTCTTGCACATCCAACAAGGCTTCGATCAGGGCGAACCGCTCATCATCGGTTGAGGTGAGTGCGGAATGGTAAATCTGTTCTGTCACTGGACTCATGGTCGTCTCGGTTGGAGAAAATAAATATCACTGTTTAATCCGCCAAACACGAACCGAACCATCATTACTTGAGGTAACGACGTACAGCCCGTCAGGACTAAAGTTAATAGAATTTACTGTACCCGTATGCCCGCTCAGGACCGCAACCGACTTGCCATCGGGTATGCTCCAGAGTTTGCCAGCGTTGTCCCCGTTCCAACTCGCAGTGCCGAGCAAGTTGCCGTCAGGACTGAACACTACCGACAGAACTTGGCCTGTATGACCCTTGATGTTGCGGAGCAACTTTCCCTCTCCTACGCTCCATAGTTGAATTGTCTCATAACCACCGATTGCAAGTACTTTGCCATCTAGGCTAAACGAAATGGACTTTCCGCCATCAGACTTCCATTCCAACTCCCTGACACGCTCACCTGAGGGAACTTTCCAGAGTTGAGCCGATCGGTCGTCGCTTACAGTGGCTACTAAAGAACCATCGGGACTGAACACTGCATCGTTCACACGTTGAGTGTGACCCTTGAGCGCAACGAGCAGCTTTCCATCACTTACGTTCCACAATCGCGATGTTTTGTCATTGCTTGCGCTGGCCAACACTTGACCGTTTGGGCTAAATCGAACCGACTTCACGTAATCAGAATGGCCATCGAGTTTTCTTACCTCCTTCAAATCACCGACATTCCAGATTCGGACGGATTTGTCATTCGCACCACTTACGAGAAGACGACCATCTGGACTGAAGGCGAGTGACATCACCCAGCCATGATGTCCCTTGAGACGACCTCGTAACTTACCATCAGGGACTGTCCAGATAATAACTTCCCCGCTGAAACTACTGCTGGCTACCAGCTTACTGTCTGGGCTGAATGCCACAGTCCACACTCGATCCATGTGGCCTTCCAACTCTACAACGGCTTTTCCCTCTGGCATGCTCCAGATCCGCACGGTTTTATCGTCACTCGCGCTTGCTATCCATTTGCCGTCTGGACTGACTACGGCCTCATGTACGTTAGCCGAATGTCCACGCAGCTTGGCCACAGGTTCAACTGTTTGGGTCGGGCTGAGAATAATCAATTGCAGACAGATGTAACCAACCGTACATGACATAAACATGGAAAATTCTCCAATTGTTTGCCAAACAACACTGATCTAGTCCAGTCGCCTACTTTGTCGATCCGTGCTGCGGTTCCGCAAGGGCTTCTCTTCAGACTAAATCTTCTGGAGTGATACCGGCAACCACATCCAGCGCCCAACATAGTTGTGTCGCCGTGTCCAGATTTGGTTCCCACTCGCCTCGCTCGATCGTAGCCACAGCAGTCACGGTTAGCGCGGCTATGCCTGCCAACTCCTGCTGCGTCAGGCCGAGTTGCTCACGCCGCTTGCACAGCATATTTGAGAAATTCTCCTTCATGTAACGTGACATGCCCTCTAGCCAGTGCCTCGTTGCATGTTTAGGGTTAAGTCTGGATTTGCTGACTTCCGCGATGGTATTATCTGCTTTGAGTTTGTAAAGAATAGTTCTGTAGAGTCCGATCCAGATAATCTGCCCTGGCGTGTTTATCTTCTTGGTTTTGGACATCGCATCACTTTGTTTGTTCACAGCCAATGTGTTTGACTGGTGACACTCACCGCTGTCTCTAACATCATAACTCCATATGAGCAACAAAGTCAATGGCGCATAAGAATTTTTACCAAAGTATGCCGCCATTTTTAGAATCTTATGTGTCGGGCCTTGTTGCGAAGCCTCCTCGACCACGACCTACAAAATCGCCTAAAAAAATTACCAGACCCATTGCCGCAGAAACTGCGAAAGCCCGTTGTCAATCGTCTGCTGAACGCCTTGGTCGGTAGCAGTCCCAGTAATCAGGGGTGGTGTGGTGATTCACAACGGACGAGTCCGCCCCGCCCGATGCTCGGCCAACGCCCGTTCGGCCAGTGCGCTGAGCCGACCCGCTCGCTCGTCCTGTTCGGTTTGGATGTCCCACTCGACTTCAGCCCGCTCATCCAGCCAGGCGCGGATGTGAGCGATCTCGTCGTGAGGTATTGCAGCAATCGGAGCAGTAATTGTCTCGACGTAATTCACAACAACTTTAGGGTCGTGGTATCATCGGACCAGTCCGCCACGGGATTCATTCTTTCGCTCAAACACTTTCCACCAACGATTCGATTTTACCTCGGCACGAACCCAATATTAATCCCCCATTGTCAGGTTTGCGTCTTTCCACACAATCGAAACCAGGAGTCATTCCAATGCCGAAGCTGAATCAGATCAACGCGATTGTCTCCGGGCGGATGGCCGAAGCAGAGAAGGCACTTTTTTGATACGACCCGTGCAGTTTGAACCCGTCCAAATTCCATGTCATATGGACTCGCAATCCAAAACTCGACTCACCCATTCGTGTCGTATGCTAAGCAAACATGTTAAAGTTTAAGCAATCGCGATTCAGGGCAGAGCTATGGGCGTGACACGACTCTTGCTGGCGACAGCGGTCATCTTGGCTCATAGTGGCGGCATTTTTGGGTTCAAACCACTGGGTGCCGTACCGGCGGTGCAGTCGTTTTACATGATCTCGGGCTTCTACATGGCCCTGATCCTGACGGAAAAGTACCGCGGTCTCGGCTCGTATCGGCTGTTTCTCACCAACCGTTTGCTGCGGTTGTACCCGATGTACTGGGTGGTTGCGATCGCTTCGCTAGCCGCATGGCTGATCGCCAGTGTCGCGCTTGGGAAGCCGGGTCCATTGGCAGCGAGTCACGATCTTAATTGGCCAGCCCACCTGTTCGTTCGCCTCACGGATGTCTTCATTGTCGGCCAAGACCTGACGTTGTTTCTCGGGGTCAATTCCGACGGCGGCCTTTATTGGACCAAGAGTTTCCGGGCGACGCCACCGCCCTACGTCTGGCAATTTGTCCTGGTGCCGCCGGCTTGGTCGTTAAGTATCGAGATTCTGTTTTACCTCATCGCGCCGTTCTTGGTCCGTCGCCCGACGGCAATCATTGCCCTGATCGTGGCCGCAAGCTTAGGACTACGTGGTTACATTTACTTCGGCCTGGACCTCAACACAGACCCGTGGATTTACCGCTTCTTTCCCACTGAGTTGGCGTTTTTCCTGGCCGGTTCCCTCGCCTACCGAGTCTATCGGTGGCTGTTAACTCAACGACCACCCCGAAGTTTGGCCCTTGCGATTACCGGGTTCTACTTGCTGGTCACGCTCAGTTACCAGTTCCTACCCAACCCGGAGTTCTTGGGTGCATTCGGAAAGCTTTGGCCGTTCCACGCACTGACCTGGTTCGTGATCCCGTGGCTGTTCTTGACCAGTCAACAGTCACGCATCGACCGCTACATCGGTGAGTTGTCGTACCCCCTGTACATTGTCCACTTCTGGGTTTTGTGGGTGATCCCGACCGGGTGGAGGTTCATGGGGGTGCCCTCCGAATCAGGCTGGGTGTCACTGACCGTCTGGCTCGGCGCTGTGATTTGTGCGATTGGACTGCATCACTTAGTGGGCGTGCCACTTGAACGCTATCGTCAAGCCCGTGTCCGAACTGCAGCACGGGGTCAATACACTGAAAGTGGCAAAGGTTAATTCGACACCATCATATCACTCTCGCCGTTCCTCGCGCATCGGTTTCACGTCGGCGGGGATGTCGTCGGGTTGCACGCTCTTCCACTCCACATCGAACGTGCCGCGGTAGCCGAACAATGGACCCCAGGTGCGGTTGGTCACGTTGACTTCGATGCGGAACTTCTGAATCGTGTCGTCGTACCACTCGCACACGTCGGCGATGCCGGAAAAGAACAGCGGGAAGCGGAAGCCGATCAGCCCCTCGTAGAACCGTTGGTCTCCGGAACGCAGCCGCAGCCCGCCCCGGTCATCGACGCTGAGGTCGATGTCCACGGCTAGGTGTTGGTGGGAACCGAGGTAGTCCACGATCTTGCCACGCTGTTGGCTGAGAATCATGTAGGCGTCGAATCGGCGCGGTCGGGTAGTCTGGAAGTCCCGAACCCAGGTCACGGTCTCGCGGCCAAAACTGTCCCGGTAGGCATAGTTGCGGATCGTGAACGGGACGTTGGTACCGCGTTCGGGGAACATGATCCGTCGCCACGTTCCCACGTAGAGGAACGGCAGCGTGTAGGACCGCCCGTGCCACAACTCCTGCATCACCCCGGTACCAATCGCCGCTACGCCGTCGGCACTGCTGAACCCGAAGCGTTTCTGGATTTGCGGGTGCAACCGCTCAAACTCGGAACCGAGAACTTGCTGATAGATCGAGGTCATGTTCGTTTCTCCGGCGGCTGACGCAGACAACGGCGTGCGGACGGCAAATCCCGACTTGTCATCAGGCCGATCCCGGCCACGGCCATCATCAAGACATTCAAGCTGATCGGGTTGAACGCTGCCGCCAGATACTGCGGCGAGTTGATGACCACGCTACTCGTGGCCCCAATCATCAGGATAATCGTAATTAAGAAATGCCAGCGCTGAGGAAACAACAGCATCACCAAACCGAAGATCACTTCACACCAGCCGACCACAGTCACAACCAACGGCGCCAGAGTCTCCGAGATGCCCGCCTGTTGCACCATTGCGAGTTCGTCGGCGTGCTGCTGGAGCAACTTGGGGATGGCACCCTGATAAATCCAGACGAAGGCAAGCGAACCGCGAGCAATGAGATAGATTACGCTTCGTTGCAAGGATATCGCTGGATCAATACCCTTCTCGATCCACAACCGCAAGCGGTCGAAACTCCACGCCGTCGCCCAACCCATAATCGGACGAAACACCAACGCATTGAAGTCTCGACCAACTGCGCCGAAGCGAACGCGGTAGTCATACGACGTGAAGAACCGCAGGCCGTCATCCGTCGGAACGTACCGCCAATAACCCGCCCCTTCGGAGATGAGTGACTTCGGATCGTCGGACCAAAATTTCAGCGCCGAGGTGCGTTCGCCGTTGGCCCCGTCACGTTGCCCGACCGTTTCCCCGCTGCCGCGAATGGCCAAGCCGAACCCGATGCGTGTGGCGTAGAGGAACTGTTGCGGTTGAGATTCGTCGGGGCGGGGTAGATACTCAATGTCCGTGAACCGAAGATCCCACCGCGCGTGCAAGCCCGGCGTCTGCGTCAACCGCCACAGCTCGTCCATCGTCCCACGAATCCGGATTTCGACGTAGATACTCATCGCCAGCACCCTCTACCACGCCGAATCGACCACCGTAACTTGACAAGAGTTAATTCAAGGACATGACCGAAATTTCAGCGTCACTTCAACAGCATGGCGTGCCAACAGTGTGTCAGAGAGTTTTGTAGGTCGTGGTCGAAGCTTTGTGAGGCCCGACAGTGCAACCACAACAATGATCGGAAAGCTCGATCAGACTTGAGACAGGATTTACAAGATATACCGCTCACTGGTCGAGATGAGTTCCGGCCCCGACGAGCCGTGGGGGTCAACCCCACGGCTCGTCGGGACTCAGTTCGAACCACTCGCGGTATACAAGGTCGGATTGGAATCCTGTTCAATCCTGTGAATCCTGTCTCAAGTCGAACTTCGTCGCCAAGTCTCCTCGACCGCGACCTACAAATCCGCCAGAACGATTTGCCAAGCCGTGACTCCGATCAAACGCCTTGCTGGCCGATGCTGGATCTTCGCAAAGCCTAGACCCAGTTGACTGGCAGTCGGTTACTCGCCGATCGGCTTGCCGTCTTCATCGAAAACGACTTCCGAGGTCTTCTTGTCAACTTTGATCTTCAACTCGTACCTTACTTTCTCCTTTTTGCCGTCGATGACGATGACCTTCTCGGTCTCGACGATCGTCGCGCCGGGGTGCTTCTTCTGAAGGCCCTCCTTGACGGCCTTCGGCACCTTGTCTTCCTTGATCTCCTCCTTGATGTCGATGAGCGTGCCGTCGGCCTTGACGCCGACGTCGAAGACCCGCTCCCCTTCCTTCAGGGTGAACTCGAAATGGCCGTTGGTTTCCTTGTCGATCGAGCGGATGGCGGCCTTGGTGAAGCGATCCTGGACCGCCTTAACGGCGGGCTTCGGCACGTCCTCCAGCTTCACAGGGGTGCCTGCCACGGCAACGCCGGCCGTGATCGCCAGGGCCAGAGCCAGCGCTAAATTTCGGTGCATTGAAAGACTCGCAATCATGACGTTACTCCCTCCTCTTGGGTTTGTCGAGCATGCCGTGTTTGACCAGCTCGAAGTTGGAATCGTTGACTAAGCCGATGCCGGGGGCGTAGATTTTGTAGTCCTTGCTCTCCGGTTCGAGCGTCGTGGTCTCCTGGATTTTCACGCAGTT
>JAYSXU010000752.1:0-2983 GCA_043716965.1 Fimbriiglobus sp. | reverse complement strand
CCGATACCCGAAGAAATAGGCGTGGCCCCAGGTCCGGTTTTGTGTTTTGATATACACTATGAAATGTTTCCTCCCGCTGCTTCTGTTGTTGGTTTTCGCCACGCCCGCCTTTGCGCACCCGCTGCCTAACCTTCGGTTCGATCGCACGGTTCACGTGCGCATCGGCACCAGTGGCGTCACGGTCAAGTATGCCCTCGAACTGAATGATTGGACGATGGCAATCGACGGTAATACGTTGTTGAAGCCCGCCGACCTGGAAGGCGTGAAAGGGCAGCAGTCCTACGCCAAGAAATACGCCGAGAAGAAAGCGCCGATCCTAATTGATCGGTTCGTGAGTACGTTCGGCGGGAAAGAGGTGGGGTTCCGGACGGAGAAAATTGAAATCGAACCAGAACGCGATCATGTACGATTGCGTTATCTGTTCAAAGCCGATTGGCCGACGGACGTAGGTGTAAAACCGAAGTTCACGTTTGAAGACTTAAACTTCGAGGATCGCTCCGGGCAAATCACGCTCACGGTTGAAAAGGCGAACGATTCGGTCGAACTGCTTGATGTCGAGGAACCCGTGGACCTGCGCGGTAAGTCACCGCTGGAATACAAACCGGGCGACGACAAACGGTCACGCAACCTCGCCGCCACGGTTGTGATTGCGAGCCAACCGCGTGTCGCAACTGAGCCATCTACGGCACCGCTCGTTGTTGTCGAAATGGTCGGCACGCCTCGAACGTTGTGGGAAGACATCCGCGAACGGGGCGTGAAAGCGCTGTTTGAAAATGACCTCGGCTTCGGCGTGGTTCTGTTGCTCTGCATCGTGTTTGGTGCGGCCCACGCTTTCACGCCGGGGCACGGCAAAACAATGGTGGCCGCGTATCTCGTCGGTGAACGCGGGACGATCCTACACGCGGTGGTACTAGGCTTGGTAACCACCATTGCCCACACGGGTTCGGTGATTGCGTTCGCGATTATCGTCCGCGCTTTTTACGGCAACGAGCCGCCGCGTGAAGCCCAATCCTGGCTAGCCTTGGCCGGTGGGCTGATTATTGCGATCGTCGGGTTCTGGTTGTTCGTGCAACGATTACTCGGGCGCGCGGATCACGTGCATGTCATCGGCGGGCATCACCATCATCACGGTCATGAACAGGGCGAACATAACCACGAAGCGGCACCGGAAGCGAACTCGAATTTCGGGTGGACGCGGGTCGTGTTGCTCGGCCTCGGCGGGGGCATCATCCCGTGTTACGACGCGGTGTTGATCTTTTTTCTCGCCATGAACAACGGGCAATTTGGCTTTGCGATTCCGATGCTTTTGGCGTTCAGCACCGGACTGGCTCTCGTGCTTGTCGCACTCGGCATCGGCGTGGTGTTAGCGAACCGGGCGGGCGGGCGTCGGTTTGCGGACCGGCGTTGGTTCCGATTGCTGCCGATTTTGAGTGCCCTCCTGTTGACCGTTCTCGGCCTGTGGTTCGTCCGCGATGCGTGGAAGGATCTCGAACAAGCCGAGCAAGACCGCACCATGCAAGTTCAACAATAGTCACCCATGCACATCGTCGAACTCGAAGCCTACCACCTGCGGATTCCCCTGCGAAGACCCGTGAAACATGCGTCCAAGACGCGCACGGACACGGACAACATCGTGATTCGGTGCAAGCTTTCCGACGGCAGCACCGGGTGGGGCGAAGGCGTGCCGCGGGATTACGTCACCGGCGAAACGATTGACTCCGCGATGGCGTTGGTGGCGAGGTCCGAACTGCCGTCGCAATTCTCGCCGTGCGATTCCTTCGAGCAAGCTGTGCAACTTGCGGAGCGAATCCGGCTGGCCGAAGTCCCCGGTGATGATCGCCAATGCCAAGGCAACGCCGCCCGGTGTGCCGTCGAGTTGGCCGTCTTGGATGCGTTTGGCCGCGCCTTCGGCGAACCGCTCATGAACGTCACCAAGATGCTGGCCCCCGAGCTTTATCAACCGCGTCAACGAGTCCAATACAGCGGTGTGATTCTCTCTGCGAAGGGTTGGAAGGCGCGGGCGTATGCGGTGGCCCAACGGCTTCTCGGCTTTCAGCAACTCAAAGTCAAAGTCGGCATGACGGGGCAAGATGACGCCGAACGGGTACGCTTGATTCGTCGCTGGGCCGGGACAAAGATGGACCTCCGCGTCGATGCCAATGAAGCGTGGAACGTAGCTGAATGCGTGGAGCGCATTCACGCGCTGGTACCGTTCGGCATCACCTGTGTCGAACAACCCGTATCGCACAAACAAGTCGCTGGGTTAGCGGGAATCCGCAAGCAATTGCGCACGCCGATCATGCTCGATGAATCGTTCTGTTCGATGGTCGATGCCAAACAGGCGATCGAAAACCAATGGTGTGATTTGTTCAATCTACGGCTGTCGAAATGCGGCGGGTTCATCCCGACGTTGCGGTTGGCACAGTACGCGAAACAACACAACATCGGCTACCAACTCGGGTGCCAAGTCGGCGAGTCCGCGATTCTCTCAGCAGCCGGTCGCCACTTCGCCACCAGTGTTGCAGGCATCTGTTATGTTGAAGGGTCGTATGATCGGCGATTGGTGTTCGACTGGCTGACCGAAGAAGACATCACGTTCGGGCGGGGTGGATATGCCCCGGCGCTGGTGGGGTGTGGGCTGGGGGTGACGGTCGAACCCGTGCGCGTGGAGATGATGACGGAGCGCCGGGAGGTGTTACTTGGTTAACAACCTAAAGCCCACGGATCATGATCCGTGGGCTTTCACCCCGTGGGCTTCGTGTGAAGTTTGTCAATTCCATACCTCCGATGGGTATCAGTTTTACTACACACACTACTCCCCTGTGCAACGACCACGGGCGCGGCTTGTGATGTTGCATGGCATTCGCAGTCATGGCGGGTGGTATCGCAACTCGTGTGCGAAGCTGGCGGCGGCGGGGTTTGAGGTGTTCGTGTTGGACCGGCGCGGGTCAGGGTTAAACACCGCCCATCGGGGGGATTGTCC
>JAYSXU010000751.1:0-8915 GCA_043716965.1 Fimbriiglobus sp. | reverse complement strand
CCGCAAACACTGGCGAATGGGCCTCGGCGAGATGCACCGTTCGCTCTCCAAAGCGGCCTTCGTGCAGGCACTGCAACGGCTGATCCCCGAGATTCGTGCGGACGATTTGGAACCCGCCCCGGCAGGCATTCGCGCCCAAGCCGTGGGCCGGGACGGCGGGTTGGTTGATGATTTTTTGATCGTGGAAGGAGACCGCGTGTTGAATGTTTGCAACGCCCCGTCTCCGGCTGCAACGGCATCGCTGCAGATCGGATCGACAATTGTCGATCGCCTCGCGGAGCGGTTCACGTAGTGGCCGCAAGTCGGGGGTCGGTCTTCAAAATAATCTCGTTGATGCCGGTCTGATTGAAGCCTTTGTAGCCGTCGTTGCGTTGCAGAATTTCGAGATGTGAACCGAGCGCACCGTCCGTGCGGAACTTCGTGGCTTGGGCGTCCGTGATTCGCCCTTCGTGCTGCAGCTTCGCAATCCGTTTCTCGGCCACCGGCCACACTTCGCCCTTCGTGAATGCCTGTCGTAGATAGGTGAAATCCGTAAACGGCTTCATCGAATCCACGCCGTGGGGCTTCAACTGTTCCCGTGCCGCGTCGAAGTCGAACTGGCATTCTAGGTGGTGCATTCCGGCTTGCAGGAACGCTTCGCCGTGGAGCGCGCACCACAGCCCGACGGTGCCAAGTTCCTTCCGTAACGGCAACGGATCATGGGCGAAATCCCCGGTCACTTCGTCCGGCGAAAGATCAACGTCCGCGAAGATGATGAGACCGACGTTGGGTTGCTCCAGCACCTGCGCACCCCACCCCGCCTCCCGACCGGCGAAGAACCGCTCCCGGCACACAAACCCCATCTCTTCGAGGATCGTTATCATCGGCGCGAAGTTGTTGCGACCGCTGCGATAGGTGTGATGGTCGTGATTCGCCCACCCCATTCCGAGTGCGTCTTGGCGCGCTTTCTGAACTCGCGCTGCCCGGTTGCGTAGTTGCCAGTATTCGCGTTCCGCTTGGAAAAAAAGATCACACGTGCGATCAACTCCGAGATCGGCAATCGCAGCGCGAACCAAGTCCCGCGCGTGTGCAAAACCTGCCGCGTCGTCATCGAAGTTTCGGTTGCGTAACCGAAACGCTTCGTGATGACGCAGCACCTTCATGGGATCAACGGTCGATCCGCCGTGCCGTTCGATGACCCAACATTCGGTGCCATTTTCGGTGGCAATTTTCGACTGACGGACCGCTGACAGTGGCGCGCCGTCAATCGAAACGTGGCCCATCAACCCCTGTGCCAGCACGAAATCGGCAACGGACTCGACCCGCACAAACAGCCGTTTTTCTTGGTGATTCGTGAGTTCGACATCCGGGAACAATCCACCCGGATGTTGCCACAGTAATTGTCTGGCATCGGCCTTATACCCAACTGCTTCCAGTTTTTGCACAAGTTGGGCCTGTGCTGGCAGAGTAAATTTCGCAACCCAATCGAGTAGCCGCGTGCCGGTTTCGACGTGCAGCCGGTCGCGCAAACTCCGAATGGAACTGCTCGATTGAAGGAATGAATCAAGCTGGTCATGGACGAACGTGGCGGCGTCCGGTTGGGTAGTCCACAGCGTTTCGGTGGTCATCGAAATTCCTCCGCAGTTCGTCGTAAATTTTGTTCAAGTGGCATCTGATCCGATAATAGTGAAGACTACACCATTCTAGCCGTCTCTCGCCTTCCGCCCCAGAGGGTTCGCCGATGACCAAAGTCGTACTTCTTGGCGCGGGGAAAATTGGCCGAATGATCGCCCGCTTGCTGGCCGCAACCGGCGACTACGACGTGCGCTTGGCCGACGTGGATGCCACTTCGCTGGCGCGATTTCATCAGCCGAACATCGAGACGATGGCCGTTGATGCGGCGGACTCGGCGTCGTTGGCCGACGTGATGCGCGGGCGGTCGGTTGTCATTTCCGCGCTCAGCTTCAAGCTGAACCCGTTGATCGCCGAAGTCGCCCACGTACACGGTCTGAGCTATTTTGACCTGACCGAGGATGTCGAAACGACCCGGCGCGTGCGGGCCATTGCCAGCCTGTCCAAGCCGGGCCAAATCTTCATGCCGCAATGCGGTTTGGCACCGGGCTTCGTCTCCATTTTGACGAACCATGCCACCAAGTGGTTTGAGAAACTCGACACCGTTCACATGCGGGTCGGCGCGTTACCGCAGTTCCCCACGAAAGCCTTGAAGTACAACTTGACGTGGTCCACGGACGGCCTCATCAACGAATACTGCAACCCGTGCGAAGCGATCCACAACGGCCGCCGCATCGACGTGCTAGCACTGGAAGGGCACGAAGAATTTGAACTGGACGGCGTGGCCTACGAAGCGTTCAACACCTCTGGCGGCCTGGGTACGCTGTGTGAAACACTGGAAGGCAAGGTCCGCGAACTCAACTACAAAACCGTGCGCTACCCCGGCCACCGCGACCTAGCCGCATTCCTGGTGAACGAACTGCGATTGAGCGAACGGCGTGAGTTGCTGAAGGAAGTGCTCGAACGCGCCGTGCCGATCACGTATCAGGATGTGGTGGTCGTGTTCTGCACCGTCACCGGCTGGCGAAAGGAGCGGTTCGTGCAGAAGTCCGAGGCCAAAAAGATTTACCAGCAGTCGCTGTTCGGCGAGCAATGGAGCGCGATTCAAGTCACGACCGCCGCGGCCATGTGTGCGCTCGTTGACCTTCACGTGGCCGGTCGGTTGCCGACATCGGGCTTCGTGAAACAAGAGGACGTGGACTACCGCGAGTTCCTGGCGAACCGCTTCGGCAAGCACTACGACGCCCCCACTTTGACTCAGTTCAACCGCGACCAAGCCGCCCTCGAAAGTCACGATGGAGAGCCACGATGCTGACCCCACCGAATAACGCGATTGCGATCGGACGCCGGTCCTTCCCCGGTCACGGCGAACCGCTCACGGTCCGCTCGCCGATTGACGGCGAAGTGCTGGCGACATTCCCATCGGCCAGCCCCGCCGACCTTCAACCCGTCATCACCACTGCGTGCGCTGCCTTCAAAAAATGGCGACTCGTTCCCGCCCCGGTTCGCGGGGAGTTCGTGCGCCGGATCGGTACGAAACTCCGCGAGCGGAAGTCGGAACTCGCAAACGTTGTCTGCCGCGAAACCGGGAAGATTCTAGCGGAAGCTGAAGGCGAAGTGCAAGAGATGATCGACATCTGCGACTTTGCCGTCGGGTTGAGTCGGCAACTGTACGGCTTGACGATTGCCAGCGAACGGCCTGGGCACCGGCTGATGGAACAGTGGCACCCGTTGGGGCCGGTCGTTGTCATCTCGGCGTTCAATTTCCCGGTCGCGGTGTGGGCTTGGAACGCCATCCTTGGGCTAGTTTGCGGCGACCCAATCATCTGGAAGCCGTCCCCGAAGACGCCGCTTTCGGCGATTGCCACCCATGCGATTGTGTGCGAAATTTTGCACGAAATGCCCGACGTGCCGGACGGCGTAGTGAGCCTCGTTATCGGCGGGACTGACATCGGCATGTCACTGGTTGATTCACCAGAAGTTCCGTTGATTTCCGCAACGGGTTCCGTGGCGATGGGCCGGGCCGTGGGGCAACGGGTGGCAGCGCGACTGGGTCGATCGTTGCTCGAACTCGGCGGCAACAACGCCATGATTGTGACGCCCACCGCCGATCTCGAACTGGCCGTGAGATCCATCACCTTCGCGGCTGTTGGCACCTGCGGTCAACGTTGCACCAGCTTGCGGCGCCTGATCGTTCACGCTTCCATTGCCGTAACCTTGATCGACCGCATCAAAGCTGTGTACGCCAAGTTACCGATTGGCAATCCGCTCGAAAATGGTGTTCTGGTCGGCCCGCTCATCGACGGGAATGCGTTCGATGCGATGCAGAAAGCACTGACTGCCGCTCGGCAATCAGGCGCGATCATTACAGGCGGTCATCGGGTGACAAATGGCGTTCCACTGAACGGCTTCTACGTCCAACCGGCCCTAGTTGAAATTGATTCCACATCGCTTATTGTCCGCGAGGAAACTTTCGCACCGATTTTGTACGTGATGCGTTACCACGAACTGAGCGACGCGATTGACCATCAAAACAGCGTGCCGCAAGGGCTGGCTTCGGCGATTCTGACCAACGACATTCGGGAAGCGGAACGATTCCTGTCACCCGCCGGGTCGGACTGTGGGATTGCCAACGTGAACATCGGCACAAGCGGGGCGGAAATCGGCGGCGCGTTCGGTGGTGAAAAAGAAACGGGTGGCGGTCGTGAATCGGGTTCGGATTCCTGGAAAGCGTACATGCGACGGGCTACGAATACGATCAACTACTCCCGCGAACTCCCGCTCGCCCAGGGTATCCGGTTCGACGTGTAAAACTGTTATTCACACTCCTACTTTGAAGGCTGTCGCGTCCATTCAAACGCGGCGGTGTAACGTACCACACACCAATCGCAGGGACGTTCCTGAAAGGGCTGACATGCCGGTCGCGCCACACATCGAGAAACACTTCACGGCTTCCGAGACGGTTCGGGACGTTGTCATTGGTATGGCCGACGGCCTGACGGTACCCTTCGCTTTGGCTGCGGGTTTATCCGGCGCCGTGGATGCGACGGCTATCATCATCACAGCCGGACTCGCCGAGGTTGCGGCCGGCTCGATCGCAATGGGGCTTGGGGGCTACTTGGCGGCAAAAACGGACGCCGAACACTACGAGTCCGAGCGAGCGCGGGAACTCCGTGAAACGGTCGAAATGCCGCACGAGGAAGAAGCCGAAGTCGCACGGATCTTTCGCGGTTACGGGTTGAACGAAGAGTCTGTGGACGCCGTGGTGAAGGCGATTCGGTCGGACTCGGCCCGTTGGGTCGATTTCATGATGCGATTTGAATTGGGGTTGGAGCAACCCGATCCCAAGCGGGCGCGGAACAGTGCGCTCACAATTGCATTTTCCTACATCGCCGGCGGCATCATACCACTCTCGTCCTATTTTTTTCTGCACGACGTACACGCGGCCCTGGCAACGTCCATCGCCGTCACAATGGTCGCGTTACTCGTATTTGGCTATGTCAAAGGCCGCTTTACCACGACTCGCCCCGTGCGAAGCGCGTGGCAAACGGCGTTGGTCGGTGGATTAGCTGCGGCCGCTGCGTTCGGCCTTGCCAAAGCGATCGGCTAAGTTGCCATCATCATTTTGTTCAGTGCTTTTTAGCGGAGTTCACGAAATTCCGCACCCGCCTGTATTTTTGTGTTAGCCGTTTCGCCCTGCTCGGCTATCATCTTGTGAACTGGGCAGATGTTGAACCATCGGCCCCATTCATTCGTTAACTTGACTTGTCCAACCCTAGGAGTTCTCAATGCGTAAGCGCCTCGCGTTTACCCTGATTGAACTGCTCGTCGTGATTGCGATTATTGCAATCCTAATCGGGCTACTACTTCCCGCCGTTCAGAAAGTTCGGGAAGCGGCAGCACGGGCACAGTCGCAAAATAACTTGAAGCAATTAGGCTTGGCTGCTGCGAATTATGAATCGACGTACCAACACTACCCCACCAGCGGCGGGTACGATTACGCCGTGACGCCGGGCAACTCGTCGCCTTACGTCACCTCCACGAATGGTGTCACGGTACCTTCACCAAATGCCTACACGGTGATTCCTGGCTACGGAAACTTCCGCCCCCGGTGGGGTGACGCGAACAAGCAAGGCAAGTACCAACTCGGCTCGACTTTTTTCTCGCTGTTGCCCTACGTCGAACAAGACGCCATCTTGCGAGACGGGCTGATTGCGTACAAAACGCCCGTGAAAACGTTCCACGTCCCGCTCCGACGGTCCCCGATTGCGATCCAAGTGCCGACGACGGACACCGTCTACCCAGGGTGGGGCTACAACGACGGCGGCGCCGGGCCAAGTGCCCGCACCGATTACGCGGCCAACGACCAAGTGTTCTGGACGACCTACGCGGGGTGGGGCAAAGTTTCGTCAGTTGCCAGCATCACCGACGGCACGTCGAACACGATTTTCTTCGGCGAAAAAGCGATGGCGGGTAAAGCGGTTCAAACAGGTTCCTGGCATTGGGACGAACCCTATGTGATGGGTGGCGCCGGCGGAGTTGGTCGCTGTGGTGATGAACTCTATTCGGACACCCAGCTTAACGGCTTTCCGGATCGCGTCGAAGGGGCGGGTTGGACGGTGGGTTCCGAGTCGTGTGGTGGCGGCAACTGGGGGTCGCCGAGTTCTGCCGGCGGCCCGCAGTTCGCGTTCGGTGACGGCAGCGTCCGCACCATTCGTTACTCCACACCTTCGACAATGGTCCGGCTGATGATTCGCCAATCGGACGGCCAAGTCGTCACCTTCGACTGAACCGGAGGCTTGTGATGTCGAGGAGAACATGGTTACTTTGCTTATTGTGTTTGCTTGTCCTGACGGGGTGCGATGGTGAAAAACCGAAGCTTGTGATTGTCACGGGAAAAGTGACTCACAAAGATCAACCCCTCACGGCTGGCAACATCACCTTCCACCCGGACGCGGGGAATAGCTACCAGAAGGACAAGCCGAGTAGCCAACTGCAACTCGACGGGTCGTTCACGATCAAGACGTTCCCGTTCGGCGACGGCGTGCCACCGGGTAAGTACAAGGTGACGCTCACTCCCGAATTGGCCTCGCGGATCAAGATGCCAAAGTATTCCGACCCCACCAAGACGCCGTGGAGTGTCGAAGTTCCGGACGCGGGTCTTTCAGATCATGTGTTTGAAGTCAAGTGAACACGCCAAGGAGATGACGATGACGATACCGAACCGGACGCCCGAAGCTGCGACGAAAGTAATCAAGTTCCATGCGAGTCTGAACGTCTCCAACCTCGACAAGTCGATCGAGTTTTACTCGGCGTTGCTCAGGGCGGACCCGGTGAAGTCGTACCCGGACTACGCCAAGTTTGAGATCGACGTGCCACCCCTGGTGTTGTCCCTCAAACCCAAGCGGGCCTGTGCAGGCGGCCCGCTCAACCACCTCGGCTTGCGACTGACCACCGTCGAAGAATTGCAGGTGATTCATCAACGGATGAAAGCCGTCGGTGCGCGAATCGGCGAGCAGGACGACGTGAAGTGCTGTTACGCTCGTCAAACCAAGCTGTGGATTACTGACCCCGACGAGACACTGTGGGAAGTTTATGTTCTGCACGACGACGTTCCGGATTGGGGCGAGAAGCACAAGAAAGTGAAGCTATTGGCGGCTCCGCTGAAGGCGTTCGGCATTCGCGGTGTCGTCCGCCGGTGGTGGAACAATCGGTACGGCGAACAGCCCACGACTTCGCAGCACCCGGAAATGGGCGAATCGAAATCGCCAATCCCTGCCGATGCGTGCCCCGTTGCCAAGTCGTGACCCAACCCGATGCCCATGCCATTCGCACCAATCAATCCCGAGTCGATAAACCGCCTTGCCGCGGCGATGCGGTATTGTCTCGGCCTGCCAGTTCGGTGGGCTTACCAAGCCGTTCACAACACCCACGGTATCGTGCGGGTACTTGACATCACCAAATTACGACCCCTGCCGGCGGGGCTGGTCGGTCTCGACCACCCGTGGGTGACCGGGCTAAACCCGAGTACAGGCAAGCCCATCTGGCACGAGAATGTGATCTACCGGACACCACGGGAGGCCAACGCGAACGCCTTGGCCGATGACGATGTGGTGCTGACCGCAACCGGGAAGTTCCTCGCCGAGCGGGTGCGACAGTCCACCGTCACTCCCGAATTGCCGATCGGCCCCAAGCGACGAATGCCGCACGGCATCAACTACATTCACGGTGCATCACACTACAACAGCGGCGTTATTTTGTTCACGGATTTCCGCGACGGGTACCAGCACATCACCAACCCGAACTTCCGCCGCGAGCTACACCGATTTGTCCAAACCGAACAACGGGAAGTGTTGTTCCTGTTCCGCAACCGCGAGTACCGCCCTCGGGACTACGCCTACTTTTCATGCTGTATGCGGGCGGTGTTCCCGTGGTTCTGCAACCCGAACGGGCCACAAGACAACGTGCTCTGGGGCAACGCCGCCCCCTTCCCCGCCGCGAATTTAATCACCGGACACTGGATGCAAGATGTCTACGCTTTGAAGCAACCCGGCGGCACGGACCGGGTGATCCGACCGCCCATCCAATCCGGTGCCTACTTCCAAGATGGTCCATACAACGACGGTCGTGACGGCGCCGTGTGGCCGGAGAAACTGCTCGCGTGGGCGACCCACTTACGAGTGCGATTGCGCGGCGCAAAAGGCGGCATGTACTTCGTGGATCGGCGGAAGGTCTACGCCGATCAGATCGAGAACCGACACGCTCGCGGCATCGTGGACCGACCCATCGCCCGCATTTGAAAACGGTCAGTTGGATTCAGATTGGAGGAACCAATTGTTCGACGCCCGCATCCGACCGATCATTGATCCGCCACTCAACGCGGTCGCCAAAGTGGTTGCGAAAATCCGCGTGGGTGCGAACGCGATCACGCTCGGTGGGTTCGGGGTTGGCATGACGGCGTGCGGGGCGATTGCCTTTCAAGAATACACAGTAGCCTTGGTTCTGATCGTGTTGAACCGGGTCGCAGACGGCCTCGACGGCGCGGTCGCCCGTCGCACCGGATCGACTGACGTGGGCGGTTACTTGGACATCGTGTTGGACATGATTTTCTACTCCGGGGTGCCGTTCGCATTTGCGATTAGTCGCCCGGAGTTCGCTCTTCCGGCTTGCTTCCTGATCTACAGTTTTGTGGGAACTGGTGGTTCGTTCTTGGCTTATGCGACGATTGCTGCCAAACGTGGGTTGCGAACCGAACACCGTGGAAAGAAGGCGTTCTACTACGCGGCAGGCCTGATGGAAGGAACCGAAACGATCGTCTTCTTCATCCTGTTCTGCCTGTTCCCCGAACACTTCCCCGGTCTCGC
>JAYSXU010000076.1:0-2102 GCA_043716965.1 Fimbriiglobus sp. | reverse complement strand
TCCGTGTCCGCTCCCACGCCAGGGTTGGCGGCGACTTGGCAGCGGAGACGGTCCACGCCCGCACGGCAGGCGTCGGCCAACCGGGTGTGGTGATGATGCGGCCGTCGACGATCACCGGAGACGGCACTAACCCTTCGCCGGTGTTCGCCACGCTCCAAAGCCGCTCGCCCGTGGCCGGGTTGAACGCTTGCACCACATCCCCGCCCTGCGACAACAGCACGTCCGCCCCATCGACCGGGAGAACAACCGGGGTGGCATGGCCGATCCGACTCTTACCGCGTCCGGCCCGCCACGCTTCCTTGCCAGTTGCGATGTCCAGCGCGACGAGGACCGCACCATCCCACGGCGTCTGCCAGCCGACCTTCTTGTCCGGGCCGGGACTGCTGCCGTCGTAAGCCATGACGACGAGATTCTTCCAGACGATCGGGGACGCGCCGAGGCCGTGTTGGCTGTAGTGGGAAACGCCAGTGTAAGTCCATCGGGTCGAGCCGTCGGCGGCGTCCACGGCGACCACCCCACCTTGTCCGAACACGGCCACGACGGCGCCCCCGGCGATAGTCGGGGTGGGCGTGGCGTAAGAGTTTTTGCCCTCCTTCCGGGTCGGCGTCTGGGTCAGCACTTGGCGGTCCCAGAGCAGTTTGCCGGTGTCCGCATCGAACGCCAGGACGTGGCATTTAGTGCCGTTGTCGGTGGTGCCAGTCAGATAAACGCAACCGCCGCCAAGAACCGGAGACGACCACCCGTCGGCGGGCACGTCTGCCGCCCAACGGACGTTCTTGTCCACACCCCAAACGGTCGGCGCCGTGCTTGTGGCGACACCCTGGCCGTTCGGCCCCCGGAATCGCGGCCAATCGTCCGCAACGGGCGGGGCAAGGAGCAAGGAAGCGAGCAATGCGGTCAACATGAGTTTGCACCTTGACGGGGGGAGAGAAGACCGCCCCAAGTGTACCGGATGACGGGTGCGAAGGGAACTGGCGGTGTCACACGACCCGCGTAGCAATCCACCCTGTGCATGTGAACCAACATGATGATTTGCGATTCTGGTCGCTACCGCGCGGCTTCGCGCACGGTGACGAACGCCGTTTTGACGAGCGGTGTTTCGAGGGAGTCGGCGAACAATTTGAACGTAATTTCCGGGCGGCCCACTTGCTCCGGCATGTACGTGACCGTGAATTTCAGTTCGCCACGGGCCGGAATCGAAACCGGGTTGAACGTCACCTCGCTGCCCGTGATTTTGTAACTCGGCGAGATTTCGGTCGGGCGAATTCCCTTCGGCACTTCAATCCGCAGCACTACATTTCTGGCCACTTCGTCGCCGGAATTGTCCACGACGTAAGTCATCTGCGCCGACTTGCCGACCGTCACAATCCCTGGCTCAAACGCCGTCTTGTATTGCAACAACGAACTGCCTTGAAACGCCGACTGCACCGTCTGCGATTGCTCCAACCCCTTGCCCGCTTCGGCGGTTGCCTCAATGCGTCGGGCGCCACTGGTTGCGGCTTTCAGTCGGAACCGAACTTGCGCCGTCTCGCCGGGCTTCAACGGCCCCTTGTTTCGGTCCAGCGGAAGCTCCCACACGATTTGATCCTTGTAACGTTGCCCACCGGACGTCATGTTTTTGACAGTGCAATCGCTCGGCACGGTGGCCGCAACGTGGATATTGGCCAACGCTAAACTGCCGGTATTGGTGACGTTGATCGTGTACTGCCCGGTGTCGCCTGCCGCCACAGTCGGCGGCCCGGTGAACGCCAGTTGCATCTTGGGCGCAAGCACTTTCGTCGTACTCGTACTCATTTCCGGCGCCGGGGTATCTTTGCTGCTCACTTGGGACGTGGTGGCGAGTTCGGCGGCGTCTTTGGACGTGACGCGGTACTCGACGAACTTCCGTTGTCCCGGCACCAGCGTGCCGAGGTTCCAGATGCGCTGCCCCGGCGTCGTGCCCGCTTCGCTGTCGCCATCACCGGCGTAAACAAACCCCACGGGCACTTGCTCCACCAGCTTCACCGCTTGCACCGGCACCCGACTCGTGTTGCTGATTTCAACCCGCACCGTGATCGGTTCACCCGCCGAGGCTTTCTCCGGGGCGGTTTTATTGACGGCCA
>JAYSXU010000750.1:0-8922 GCA_043716965.1 Fimbriiglobus sp. | reverse complement strand
GTATCGACCCGCAATTTGAGACTCGACTAGAGAATTTCGTTACACCGGATCCTCTTATTACTCCGCGAGAAGTTTGCGCACTTCGGCTTCGATGACTTCGGCTTTCGGGTCGTCGTAGGCTTGCACGCGGGTGCCTTTGCGGTTGAAGATCATCACGAGCGGGGTGATGTTCGTGGGGTACTTCTCGCCGTACTTCTTCTCGTTCGCGTCGGTATCGACGAGTAAGAGGTTGGCAAAATTCGCACCCTGTTCTTGCAGGAACTTGAGTGCCCGATCGCGGTCGGGTTTTTCGACGTCCTGGTTGTCCAGGGACAGGCAGACGAGGCCGTCAACGGCATAGGTTTTGTGCATCTGAACCAGATGCGGGAATTTCTTCACACACGGTGCTCACCCGCGGAACCACACATCAATGACAACCACCTTGCCCTTTTGCTCCTTGACCTTGGCATCGAGTTCGGCGTAGGTCACTTGTTTCAATTCCACCGAGGTATCCTTACCCGATGGCGCCGGACCGTTGCAGGCCAGCAAGCCAAACGCGAACAGTCCCGCCGTGAACGGCACCGCGAACCAGGATTGTTTGTGAAGTCGCATCGGGTGATCCTTCTGGTGTGTTGTGATCGAAGCTGACATGATCCGTCAGGTTGCGCTCCACGTCAACTGGTTTGCGAGAACACGCCAAGGAACGGGTGTAGCTAAAACCACTGGGGGACAAAGAAAGAACGTTCACCGCCGAGGCGCATAGGAATCCGTTAAGAATTGGTCTGAGACGGCGCTGCACTCTCTGCGGCTCTGCGGTTGATACGATTTTCCGAGGCTCAGAGGAATTAGGATTGCCGAAAAAATAACTTCCAGGCCAACCAGGCCGCTGGGTAGAGAACTGCCGAGAGCAACGCAAAAGTTGGTGAGTGTTCCTGGATTGGTGACCCCGTAGGAGTCAAGGCCTGTAGCCACGGGTGAAGGCTTTGCGCGACCCGTGGAACCGGAAACCCCACGATTCAACTGCCCTGTAAGGGGCAGCGGAATTCCTTCGCTCCTTCAGGGCAAGTGACAAGAGGGTTACTGCCCACGGGTTGCGCAAAGCCTTCACCCGTGGCTACACGCCGGTGCCCTTTCAGGGCACAAAACCCAGACGTCCCATCTAACGGTACAGAAATCCGCCTACACACACAGGATGCTTTTCAGTGAACTATTTTCTCGTTAACCCGCAACTGACAACAGCGATTGGCACGGAAGTTATTTTGCAGCGATCCTTAATAACACCCCAGGCAGTACCGACTGTAAGGGGTTCGTAGAGCGCCACAGTTTCACCAGAGTGAAGTGCGACCCAAGGCACTCCCTCCCTACGAAGCGACCTTCACAAAACCAGAACCGGAATGATGCACAAAACCTTCAATCCCAACTTCCGATCCGCGTAGGAAGTCGCGTTGGAATTGGAGAACCCGTGAAATCCCACTTGATTACGCCGGTTAGGTGACTAGAAATAGTAGTAGAGCAGTACGGATTGTACGATCGGACCTTGCAGGGAGTGCGTGCGATGACTCTCCTCAGTCGGAAAGCCGATTACGCGCTCCTGATTTTAGCTTACCTGCACCAAAACGTGGTGGGCGGGAATGCCCGGGAGATTGCCGAAGAGTACGGACTCAGCCGGCCGTTCGTGGCGAACATTTTGAAGGAATTGTGCCACAATTGTTACGTCAGCAGCACGCGCGGGGTTAAGGGCGGGTACGTGCTGCTTCCGAGTTGCCGGGGTGTGAACCTCGGGGAACTGTTGGAAGCCATCGGTGAAGGGTTCCGGCTCACGGTGTGCAGTTCCGTGAACTCGCCCGAAGAGATGTGTAGCCTCGAAGCGACCTGCCCGGTGAAGAACCCGCTCGCGGCCATTCATCGACGGATTGCCGAAGTGTTGCACAGCATGACACTGCAAGATTTGTTCGATGCGGGCGGTAAACCAAGTGACGAAACGTTTACGTTATTTCCGTCACTGCCCGTTCGTGCAGCCGTGACCAATCGACACCAAATTGTTTGACACCAACCGAGCCGAGGAGCTTGATACTATCATGGCCGTGAAACTGCCGATCTACATGGACAACAACGCCACGACCCGGACCGACCCGCGCGTCGTTGAGTCGATGTTGCCGTACTTCACGGAGAAGTTCGGCAACTCCGCCAGCCGCAACCACCCGTTCGGTTGGGAAGCCGAAGCCGCCGTGGAAGTTGCCCGCGACCAGATTGCGAAACTGATCGGGGCTACCGGCAAGGAAATCATCTTCACCAGCGGCGCGACGGAGAGCAACAACTTGGCTCTCAAGGGCGTCGCGGCGATGTACAAGAAGAAGGGCAACCACATCATCACGGTTGCCACGGAGCACAAGTGCGTGCTGGACACGTCCAAGCGGTTGGAGCGCGAAGGCTTCCAGGTCACGTTCCTGCCGGTCGATAAATTCGGCCTTGTGAGTGCGGATCAAATTCGCGCAGCGATGACGGAAAAAACGATCCTGGTTTCCGTGATGTTCGCCAACAACGAAATCGGCACCATTCAACCGATCGCGGAGATTGGCAAGCTGTGTAAAGAAAAGGGCATCCTGTTCCACACCGACGCCGTGCAAGCTGCCGGTAAAGTGGAAATTGACGTCGAGAAAATGGGCATCGACTTGTTGAGCCTGAGCGCCCACAAGATGTACGGACCCAAGGGCATCGGCGCCCTCTACGTTCGCAAGAAGAACCCTCGCGTCCGGCTCGAACCGATCATCGACGGCGGTGGCCACGAACGCGGCATGCGGTCCGGCACCCTCCCCGTTCCGCTGATCGTCGCAATGGGCGAAGCCGCCGAGATTGCACGGCTCGAAATGCCCGAAGAAGTGAAGCGGACCTATGCTTTACGCGAACGTCTTCGCAAGGGGATCATGGACCAACTGCCGGAATCGTACCTCAACGGCCACCCGGTAAACCGGCTCCCCGGCAGTGCGAACATCAGCTTCGCTTATGTCGAAGGCGAAGGGCTGATGATGGGCATCAAGGATGTCGCCGTGTCGTCCGGTTCCGCCTGCACCAGCGCGAGTCTGGAACCGAGTTACGTCCTCCGTGCCTTGGGCGTCGGCGACGAGCTGGCCCACAGCAGCATCCGGTTCGGCATCGGCCGGTTCAACACCGAGGAAGAAGTCGATTTCGTCGTCGATCTCGTGACCAAGGAAGTGAGCCGCTTACGCGAAATGTCCCCCCTGTACGAAATGGTTCAAGACGGCATCGACCTCAAGAGCATCGAGTGGGCGGGACACTAATACGATTTGTAGGTCGGGTCGAGTCTTCGAGGCCCGACGGAATCGTAGTGTCGGGCCTCAAAGACCAGACCACGACCTACCAGAATGAACCGAACTTTTAACAAAATCCTTGGAGACCACCATGCCTTATAGCGATAAGATTCTCGACCACTACAGCAACCCGCGAAACGTGGGTAGCTTTAGCCAAATTGACCCGACCGTTGGCACCGGCCTCGTTGGGGCGCCGGAGTGCGGCGACGTGATGAAGCTGCAAATTCGCGTCAACCCGGCGACCGGGTTGATCGAAGACGCGAAGTTCAAAACCTTCGGTTGCGGCAGCGCAATTGCCTCCAGCAGCCTCGCCACAGAGTGGCTGAAGGGTAAGTCGCTCGACGAGGCGCTCGGCATCAAAAACACGCAAATTGTCGAAGAATTAGCGTTGCCGCCCGTGAAGGTCCACTGCTCCGTGCTCGCCGAGGACGCGATCAAAGCGGCCATCAAAAACTACCACGACAAGCAAGGTGCCGCCGAAGAAACCGCCGTGCCCGTTGGCGCCGCCCATTAAAGACTGTTGGCTCTGTTGATAAGTGCTGTATACTTAGCTGGCGGGTTCTCGAACCCCATCCCACACGAGGTGAACTATGTCCACGACGACACTCGAACAACCCGACCTCGGCGTTAAAGCCGAGATCCCGAAAACTGCCCCGAACGTCACCATTACTCCGAAAGCGTCCGAAGAAGTGCGCCGGATCATGGGCGACCAGGGCGCGAACGACAAGCTCTACCTGCGTCTCCGCGTCGTCGGCGGCGGGTGTAGCGGGTTCCAACACAAGCTCGACCTCGACCCGACCATCAACGAGAAGCTCGACGATGTGTTCGACATCGAAGGCGTGCCGGTCGTGATCGACAAGCGGAGCATGTTGTACTTGGGCGGCGTCATGGTCGATTTCCACGACGACCTGAACAAGCGCGGTTTCAGCATCACGAACGCCACCGCGAAAAGCACCTGCGGTTGCGGTAGCTCTTTCTCAATGTAACCGCTCTCGATGTAATTATGAACGATCACTTCGAGCGCCTTGGTTTACCAAGGCGCTTTTCCATTGACCTCGCCACGATTGAGCGCGAGTATCTCGCCCGGTCCCGGCAGTCACACCCCGACTTTCACCAACTCGGCACCCCCGCTGAACAGCACGCTAGCCTCCAATCCAGCGCGGGACTGAACGAAGCCTACATCACATTAAAAGACCCGTTTCGTCGTGCCGAGTACCTGTTGCAGTTGCTCGGTGGCCCCACGGTCCAAACCGAAAAGAACCTCGACCAAGCCTTCCTGATGGAAATGATGGAGCTACGCGAACAGATCGAGGAAGCCCAATCGACAGGCAACACCCAAGAGCGATCCGCACTCGAAACCGAACTCCTGACCCGACAGTCCACGCAACTCGATCACATCGCCGGACAGTTTGCGAAACTGGAATCCACCCCGGACCCGAACCCCGGCCTCGTCGCCATCCGCCGGAACTTGAACGCCGTTAAAACAATTCAAAGTCTACTCCGCGACCTGAACCCGGACGACGTGTAACGTGTCTTGGACGTGACAGACTCCGCGAGTCCGCTATAATCACGAAACCAGGACGCTTAGCTCAGCGGTAGAGCGCTCGCCTTACAAGCGAGTGGTCGCAGGTTCGATCCCCGCAGCGTCCACTGTCTTCACTTCGGAACAGTTCTACAAATCGTCATCAAACCAATTTTCAAATATAACCACTGACATCATGCAGACACATTGCCAACAGAAACGGACCGAGTGTGATGCCGAAGGACTTCCACGAGATCCGCGATCCGATCCACAACTTCATCCGGATCGAAACCGGCGAACGAAAAATTCTCGACAGCCAGCCCTTTCAAAGACTTCGACACGTCCACCAGTTAGCGATGACTTATTTGGTTTATCCGGGCGCGACCCATCGACGGTTTGAACATTTACTCGGCGTTATGGAATTGGCGAGTCGAGTCTTCGATGTCGTGACTCATGAAAGAAACCTGCATTCCGATGTCGCCCGTGAGGTCGTTCCCCATACTGAACTTTCGTATTGGCGGAAAGTCACTCGAATGGCAGCACTCTGCCACGATATTGGTCACCTGCCGTTCTCACACGCCGCTGAGAAAGAATTACTTCCCGAGGGTTGGGATCACGAACGATTGACCGACGAGTTGATCCTCAGTGAAAAAATGTCGTCCCTTTAGGAATCGATCCGAGTAAACCCAAAAGACGTTGCAATGTTGGCTTTAGGGCCAAAGAAATTTGGCCCCAAGAAACACCGACAAGCAGAATTTTCTCCGTGGCAAGCCATCCTCGCTGAAATCATCGTCGGCGATGCTTTCGGCGTTGACCGGATGGATTACCTGCTCCGGGATTCGTTTCATGCCGGGGTCGCTTACGGCAAATTCGATCACTACCGCTTAATCGACACACTCAGAATCCTTCCAAATTCTCAATCCGGCGAAGCGACTTTGGGAATCGAAACCGGAGGTCTCCATTCCGCCGAATCCTTACCGTTGGCCCGATATTTCATGTACACGCAACTCTATTTTCACCCTGTGAGGCGCATCTACGATTATCACTTACTAGAATTTCTCAAGGAGTGGCTACCGAGTGGGCGATTCGATACTGGTCTACATGGTCATCTTGCCATGACGGATAACGAAGTCAATTCTGCGATGATGACGGCGGCTTACGACAAAGGAGTGCCCAGTCATCGACACGCTCGCGCCGTGTATTGCCGTGACCATTTCAGGCTGTTTTATGAGAGGAATGCCAAGGATATCCGCACTAATCCGAAAGCCGCCGCCGCAGTGGCAGAGAAAGCAATTGGAAAATTTGGGAAAGACAGTGTACACTCATCCATATACTCAGAATCGAACAAGCGGGTCGATTTCCCGGTGCGACTTTCGGGCGGAGACGTTGTATCGAGCCTTGATGAATCCACGGTTCTTTCCAATATTCCTGTCGTGATGGCCGAGTTCGTGTACGTTTCGGCTGATAAACGACAGGAAGCGGAAAAATGGGCCAAGGACGAAATCGACAGCATCATTAAGCCTAGCCTAGAAGAAGAACAATGAACGATTCCCAACGGGAAGCACTGTTGCTCGACTTCGTCCGCCGACTGAAAGAAGGCGGCAGTTGGTGTGGGGAGACACACGTCCAGAAGTCAACATACTTTCTCCAAGAGTTCATGGGGATTCCTCTCGGGTTGAACTATATTTTTTACAAGCATGGGCCTTACTCCTTCGACTTGAACGATAAGTTGACTGCTCTCCGTGGCAATGCGTTAGTTGAGTTGCGATCCCACCCTCCCTACGGCCCGCACCTCCATGCTTCGGACACCGCGAATGAGTATCTGAAACTTTTCCCGAAGACAATTCGTGACTTCAAATCGGAGATGGATTTTATTGTCGAGAAACTCGCGTCCGAAAACGTCGCAGAGTTGGAGCGGCTCTCGACCGCTTTATATGTTCAATTGGAAAAGCCTGGCGATACCGATGCAGTTGTTGCTGCAGAAATTCACCGGCTCAAGCCACACGTCTCAATCGAAGAAGCACTTGCCGCCACTCGTGAGGTGAACCGTTACAAGCACGAGTGGGTCACACACCATACCCGGAATCCGCAAAAAACGTTAGGTTAAATGGGGTGTTGGTAGTAGGGTATGGACCGTGCAAGCGAGTGGTCGCAGGTTCGATCCCCGCAGCGTCCACTTTACTCACGTCTCGTTGGTGCCCCATGAAAACTCTCCTGTTGATCGTTGCTGCCCTGATCGCGCTTGGCTCCGCTGCCAACGCGAGTGAACCCCCGCTGGGGTTGTTCACTCACCATGCGGATGTGGGGGTCGTGCTGCACCCCGGCAAAGCCACGTTCGATTCCGCTACGAAGTCGTACACCGTGACGGGCAGTGGCGAGAACATGTGGTTCGCCAAGGATGCGTTTCAGTTCGTGTGGAAGACTGTGGAGGGGGACGTGTCGGTGGCGGCCGACATCGGGTTTCAGGGGGCGGGGAAAGACCCGCATCGCAAGGCGTGCTTGATGATCCGGCAGAACCAGGATACCGACGCGGCTTACGTCGATGTAGCCGTTCATGGCGACGGGTTGACTTCGCTCCAGTTCCGCGACGCGAAGGGGGCGAACACGCACGAGGTGCAAGCCAACGTGGTCGCGCCGGTGCGGGCACAACTGGTCCGGCGTGGGAAGTACACGCTGCTGTACTTGGCCACTAAGGGAGAGGAGTTGAAGTTCTCCGGGTGCGCGGTGCGGGTGGAGTTTGACGGCCCGGTGTCCGTCGGCTTCGGCGTGTGTTCGCACAACAAGGACGTGTCCGAAACGGCGGTGTTCTCGAACGTGGACCTGGCCACGAAGTTACCGGACGTGACGAAGCCGACGCTGTACAGCACCCTGGAAACGCAGGCGATGAACTCGACCGATCGCAAAGTTGTGTACGTAACGCCAACGAAAATCGAGGCACCGAACTGGCTGGCGGATAACAAAACGCTGATCTACAACAGCGGCGGTAAGCTGTACCGCATCCTGGCCACGGGCGGCAAGCCAGATGTGATCGACACCGACTTTGCGATCCGCTGCAACAACGACCACGGCGTGTCGCCGGACGGCAAGCAGTTGGTCATCAGCGATCAATCGCAAGCGGATCGTAAGTCGCGGATTTACACGCTGCCGGCGGCGGGCGGCAAACCGACCCTGGTTACACCAAACGGCCCGTCGTACTGGCATGGATGGTCGCCGGACGGCAAGACGCTGGTCTACTGTGCGGAGCGGGGCGGCGAGTTTGACGTGTACAGCGTCCCCGTTGCGGGCGGCAAGGAGACGCGGTTGACCACGGCTAAAGGGTTGGACGACGGCCCCGAGTATTCGCCGGACGGCAAGCACATCTATTTCAACTCGGATCGCACTGGAATGATGCACCTGTGGCGGATGCTCGCCGACGGCAGCGGCCAGGAACAACTGACCAAGGACGATTTCAACAACTGGTTCCCGCACCCGTCGCCGGACGGCAAGACGCTGGTGTTCCTCTCGTTCGATAAAAGCGTGAAGGGCCACCCGGAGAACAAGGACGTGACCCTGCGGCGGATAACCTTGGCTGACAAAAAGATCGACGTGCTGGGGCGGTTCTTCGGCGGACAGGGGACGGTCAACGTGCCGTGCTTCTCCCCGGACGGCCGCCGTATCGCGTTCGTGACTTATCAACTGGTACCATGATGACACGTCGTCCGACTGCAGATTCAAATTGGGTCGCGTCATGAACCTCAGCGTGTTCGATCTGTTCAAAATTGGCATCGGCCCGTCTAGCTCGCACACGGTCGGGCCGATGCTGGCGGCGTATCGGTTTGCGTGCGGGTTGCGGGACGCGGGGACGTTGGCAACGGTCACGCGGGTCGTTGTCGATCTGTACGGTTCGTTGGCGCTCACGGGTCGGGGCCATGCGACGGACAAGGCAGTCATTCTGGGGCTGTGCGGCGAGAAGCCGGACACGGTGGATGCGGACAACGTGGACGCCCTTGTGGACCTCGTCCGAGCCGGGGAAGCGTTGCGGATTGCGGGGTCACATCGGGTGACGTTTCACGAGTCACGCGACTTATTGTTCCACAAAACGGAGTTCCTCCC
>JAYSXU010000749.1:0-8923 GCA_043716965.1 Fimbriiglobus sp. | reverse complement strand
ACCGCAAAGTGGCAGATCGTCCAGGATGCCATCCGCGCGTATCGAACGACCCCAATCTACCGCACGCCAAACACCGCGACTGCGTAACTCCTATAATCGTCTGATTCGTGTTATTCGTGGTGAATATCTGTCTCACAGCCCTTTCATCGCGTCCTGGTAGACACCGCCGATCGACATCACGATGCGGATGATGACGACGATAATCATCAACCCGACCATGCCGTACACGAGGCCGCCGGCGATCATCGTGAGGACTTTAAGTTGTCGGGCGGCTTCGTCGCGGTATTGAATGGCTTGGCGGCGCATGACATCGGGAAGTCGCCCAGTGACTTCGCCCACTTGAACCGCGTCGATGTACTCTTCCGGAAATAACTTGGTGCCACATTCTGCAAGCGTCGGGGTGATTTCTTCGCCGCCTCGCGCACTCTTTGCGGCCCGATCGGCGTGTTTACGGTACGCTTCATTTGCCGTGGCCCGGAAACTGAGGTGTAGCGCCTTGTCGGCTTTCATCCCGGCTTCGCTGGTCATTTGCATCCCCAGCGAAAACCGTTGCAGCGCGAACGCCCGGAAGCAACTTGCCAGACCGGGGATGTTCAACGCGGTAGACTCAAACTTCGCGCGAATCGTGTCATTTTCGCGGACGTAGAAGAACGTGAAGACTACTGCCGATGTAAACATCCCGGCTACGGTCAAGAAGACCACCGCCCCTTTCGGCCCAAGTAAGCCCAGGCCGAGAACGTCAAACCCTTTGCCGTCGGCGGGCGCAATCAGGCCCAGAATCAGTAGCATCGCGGCGATGATAAATATGGACGAAATGTACATGAGAATCGGCCAGATCAACGCTTGGAAAAACTGCTTACGGCTGGTGACGACCGTTTCAAAATACTCTTCGAGTACCTCGAACGTTTCCGTGAGCCGCCCGGTTTTTTCGCCGATGGTAATTAGCTCGACGAACAACAACGGGAACCGCTTCTGATCCGGCTTCAGGGCTTCTTCGAGTGACTCGCCGTTTTGCAATCGCTCCGAAAGTGTCTTGGCCAAGTCCCGTGCTTTCAACGGGCCGGACTTCGCTTGCTGGCGGAAGATTTTGCCGGGTGCCAAGCCGATGTCCACGCCGTGCCGCAGCGCCCGACACCATTGCACCAACGCGGGGATTGCGACTTTCGACGAGAACAACATGGGTGACTCCAGGGGTAACTCCAGGGCCGGACCGCAAGCCCGCGCTGCTGCACGGGTGTTACTTACACTAACCGCTGCGGGGTGTTCGGTGAATACGTTGCGGTATAAATCCTTGATTTGCCGACTCCAACTTCTCTACGATATGGTAGCTGATAACGCCCGTTGAAATTGACTGAACCAGCCCGGAACATTGATTTCGTCTCACACCATCCGAGTTGATCGATGACCGATGACCAAGCGGCAGTTGCGAAGTTTGATGGTACGGCGCGGCTATTCCCGATGCCGAACCTCGTCTACTTTCCGCACGTCGTTCAAGGGCTACATATCTTCGAGTCCCGTTATCGCCAGATGGCAGCCGACGCCATCGCGGACGATCAACTCATTGCGATCGTGCTGTTACGGGGCGACTGGGAAAACGACTACGATGCCAGTCCGGAGATCGAAACCGTGGCGTGTCTGGGTCGGATCACCGGCCACGAGTTGATGCCGGACGGCCGGTACAACATGCGGTTGCGGGGCATCGCAAGGGTGCGGATTGTTGAAGAGTTAAGTACGGACAAGCTGTACCGGGTTGCTCGCGCCGAACCGATCCTTGATATTGTGAGCGCCGACATTCAACAGTTGATGGCGCTACGTCGTCAATTAGCCGACGTTGTGTTGTCGCGGTTCGACCCGACCGGATTAGCTTACGCTCATCTCCACGATTTGTTCCACGGCGAAACGCCATTGGGGCCGCTGTGCGACATGCTTTCCTACGCACTGCCGATCGAACTCGAACTGAAACAGCTTCTACTAGCCGAACCCCATGCTCACAGCCGGGCGGAGATTTTGACGACTGTACTTCGCTTGCCGGAATCCGAGACATCACCGGACGGCGTCATACAATCACCTCGTAAGTTCCCCCCCGATTTTAGTCCGAATTGAACCACGAACTGATACAGTTCTCAAGGAGTTGACATGGAAAAGCGTGCAGGTGCGGTCACGTTCAAAGGTGGCCCGGTTACGTTAGTTGGTCCCCTTCTCAAAGCGGGCGACAAAGCCCCCGATTTCAAGTGCCTCAACAACGGCTTGGCTCCCGTCACACTCGCCGATACGGGTGCGAAAGCCCGGCTGTTTAGCGTGGTGCCGTCACTGGATACCGCAGTGTGTAGCCTTCAAACCAAGAAGTTTGAAGACGGCATCGCGGGACTTGGTGACAAAGTGGCTTGCTACACCGTGAGCCTTGACATGCCGTTCGCCCAGAAGCGGTTCTGTGGCGCAGAAAACATCCAGAACATGCAAACGCTGTCGGACGTTCACAACCACAGCTTCGGCGAAAACTTCGGCGTGTTAATCGAAGGGCTACCGTTGCCACTGTTGGCCCGGTCCGTATTCGTGGTCGATAAAACCGGCACAATCACGTTCGCCGAATATGTTCCTGAAGTGACCAACCACCCCAACTACGATGCCGCCCTCGCCGCCCTGAAAGCCGCCGCGTAGTAACGAAAGAATTTCACCACAGAGGGCACAGAGAGCCACAGAGTCAGAATCAGAACTTGTTTTGGATTTCCTCTGTGGCCCTCTGTGGTGAATCGTTCTTGGTTTTGGGGATTGTGGTGATGTTGGACGAGGTAGAACAGTTCATAAGCTGCGCGGTTTGGTGAAAGACTGATAGATACGCTGACCTTGCCGCATCTAACGACGGCGATACGCAATTCCTGTTTCTCCGACGAAAAAACCATTTGAACCCCGCCGCGTTAAATTTAATCTAAAGTAACAGCACGTATAGAGTGGGTTACCGCCTGATACCACGGGCACTGCTCACAATCGTAACGGCTGTTGCCACCGTCCGGAGAACACACCATGATGACCCCCTTTCGATTCGTCGCCCCCGCACTTGCGGCTGTTGCACTGCTCACGACCGCAGACGTTGCCCGTGCGGGTTGGGACAACGTCTTCCAAGTGGCTTGTTGGGATTGCCGCCCACGGGCACGAACTTCCTACTCGCCCCCGGTGCAGCATTCCAGTGCCAAGACTGAGATCGTGACACGTTGTGATGTCGAGACCGTCACCGTGATGAAGCCGACGGTCGTCCGGGAAGAAGTTTCGGTTCAAGTGAAGAGTTACTATTGGGATCCGGTCACGACCTACACCCAACGCAGCTACTACAACTCCGCAACGGGTTGCTCCGAAGACATCAGCGTTCCGCGGACTAGTTATGTCCGCAAAGAATCGTGCAACACGGTCATGAAGTACGTCGAGCGGATGAAGATGGTGCCGACGGAAGTCCAACGCAAAGTCTGCGAGAAGACACCAGTCACAACAATCGTCGGCCCGACTACCAAGAGCTACAGTTACGATTGCGACAACTGCGGCCTGCCACCCACGACTAGCAGCGCACCACCCCGCGTGGAAGTGATCCCCGGTAACTCACCGTCCGTGATGCCAGATCGGATTGAGCCACAATCCATGCCAACGATTAGCAACTCGTTGCAACGACCCGCGAAAAGCACCACGACGCAACCCTACACCGGGAAGGTGAACGCCCGCACCACGTCCAGCAGTGCGATTGTGCGTGGCGAAGTGGTTCAGAGCGACCATGCCACCCCTCAAGCTGGCGCGAAGCTCGTGTTCGTCAGCAAGTCCGACTACGCCGTCCGTGAATTTGTCACCGCCGATGAATTCGGCACCTTCGACGTGAAACTCCCCGCCGGCGAATGGCTCGTGTACCTCGGCAACGGCAACGGCCGCGCCGAACGCAACTCGGCAGTCACCGTAGGATCCTACGATGCGAAAAATTTGACCGTCGTGAGCCGTTAGGTTATGTGCAAAAAACAGAAAGCCCATGAACGATCGTTCATGGGCTTTATTCGTTTCTAATCCCCAAACGCTGCACACAACCGCAGGTGTTGTTCAATGTCCAGCACCTCGGAGCGCACGGTGCCGTCGATACCCAATGCGGCTAATTTCGCATCGACTTCAGGCTTGGGTTTGTGGCCTGTGGGCCAGTTCGACAGGGCTTGGCGGATGTGCTTGCGGCGGTGGGTGTAGAGGTCGCGGAGGAAGTTGCGGAACTTTTGCACGTCGCCGACTTTGGCTCTCTTCGCCGCGTTGGGGCGAATCATCACGATCGCGGAATCGACCTTCGGCTTCGGGAAAAAGTTCGTCGGGGCGACTTTCCGGATGATCTCCACGTCAGCGACACTTTGTACCAGCACGCTCAGCGAATTGTATTCCTTGGTGTTCGGGGATGCCTGCATTCGCTCCGCAATCTCCCACTGCACCATCACGACCATGCGTTCGATGTTGGGATCGGTGATGAGCAAGTTGCTGATGAGCGGGGTGGCAATCACGAACGGGAGGTTTGCCACGAGTTTGCGTTTGGTCGATTTGTGCTTCGCCGTCATTGCCGCCCACCCCGCGAGCATGTCCTGGTTCAGCATGTTCTTGCGGGCCAGGGCGTCGCCCAAGAACAGTTGCACGTTGGGGCGGTCGGCAATCAAATACGTTGCGATTCGTTGCATGTCCACATCGACTTCGACACTGAACACGCACCCGGCTTGGTCCGCCATGAGTGACGTGAGCGAACCAGTTCCGGTGCCGACTTCGAGGATCGAATCGGATTGCGAAAGCTCGGCAGCCCGGCACGTCAGATCCAACAAGTTCAAATCAATTAGGAAGTTCTGGCCGAGTTTGTTCTTCGGTTCCAGTCCGTGACTGCGCAACATGTTGCGCAGGTACGACATCGTTTGACGCGGGGCAGGCCGGTTCGAGACCAGTTCTTCAACAATCGGTGGGCGTTCGACCACGATCGGCGCGGAGCCGTCGGCGGGGAGCATCGGGAATTCGTTGGGGGGCATTACAACTCGAGGGTCAGGTTCTTGAACAGTTTTCGGACGTGTTTGGCGAGCATGTCGCATTCCACGTTGACTTCACTTCCGACGCCTTTGAAGCCAAGTGTTGTTGTGGCCATTGTGTGCGGAATCAGCATCACACTTACCCGCCCCGGTTGAACGTCCACGAGCGTGAGACTGATGCCGTCGATGGCGATGGAGCCTTTGGTCACGAGCAAATCATCGAACTCAACGGGAACGTCAAACCAGATCGTGTGCCAATCCCCGTTCGGAATTTTCTCGGCAATCTTGCCGACGAAATCAACGTGGCCACTGACAAAGTGCCCACCAATCGCATCCCCAACGCGGAGCGCCCGCTCCAGGTTCACGCGATTGCCAACAGTCAGGCGACCCAGATTCGTGCGGTCCAACGTCTCGGGTCCGCATTGAAACGCAAACGTCGTTGGCGTTGAACTTACCACCGTCAGGCAGGTGCCGTTCACGGAGACACTTTCACCTAACACCATCAGCGGGGCCAGCGTGGGTTCGGTAATTTCCAGTTGTGCGCCGCCGTGCCCGTCCGGTTCGATCCGGGAAACCGTCGCTAGTGATTGCACAAGTCCAGTAAACATGTTGCTATTCTATTGGCACTGGTGGCAATGAGTTTCTAATTCCGGGAATGCAGTCCTTCACTGCGCTCACCGTGGCGAAAAGCGGTTCGAGACTGAATGAATTTGTGCCACCCCGCTAACAATTGATGGTGTTGCGCTGTCGGCAAACTTGCCGCGACTCGTACACTTTTCCACAGCGAACAAGCGCAAGACCGCTTGCTCTCGCGGAGATGTTTCGACCCGTTGACCGACCGGATAAGATGCAGGTATGAACGAACGGCACCTGGCTCGCGGATTCCGCTACGCCGGAATCATCAGCGGGCTTCGCAATGAACCGGACCGCCGCGACTTGGCAGTCATCATCTCGGACCGCCCGGCAACGGCTGTCGGCGTGTTCACGCAGAACCAAGTTTGTGCGGCGCCGGTTCACGTGTGTCGGGATCGTTTGCCGTCAGATCAAATCCGGGCCGTTGTGATCTGCTCCGGCAACGCCAACGCCTGCACCGGCGATCAAGGCATGGCAGACGCTAAGCGCATGACGGAGTTAGTGGCAATCGGAATCGGCTGTTCACCGGAGCAAATCCTCGTGGCGTCCACCGGCGTGATTGGCCGACCGCTCCCGATGCCAATTCTCGAAGCCGGGATTCCCAACGCGGTCAACGCCGCGAAACCGGGTGAGGCAGCATTCCAGGACGCCGCCCACGCGATTCTAACAACCGACACGGTCATCAAAATTTCGTCCGCCAAGGTTGGAGATTACAGCATCACCGGGTTCGCCAAAGGCGCCGCAATGATCGGGCCGAATATGGCGACCATGCTCGGGTTCATCATGACCGACGCCCCGATCGCAACCGATGACTTGCACCGACTGTTGAAACAAGCGACGAACTCTACGTTCAACTGCATCAGCGTTGAAGGCCACACCAGCACGAACGACACGGTTCTTTTGCTTGCCAACGGCGAAGGCCCGCCGCTTCACGGCGAAGCGTTGGAAGAGTTTAATCAGGGGCTTCGCCAAGTCTGTTCTGAACTGGCCCTCCAAATAGCCAAAGATGCCGAGGGGGCGAATCACCTCATCACGATCAACGTTGAAGGCTGCCACAGCGACGATGATGCCCGCACGGTCGCTAAGGCCATTGCCGAAAGCGCCCTCGTCAAAACTGCCGTCTTCGGGGCCGACCCGAACTGGGGTCGTGTGGTCTCTGCGGCAGGGTATTCCGGCGTGAAGTTCGACGAACGCACGCTCACACTCTGGATGGGCGACATGCTCCTTTACCGCGACGGCCAGCCCCTCCCGTTCGATGCGGTCACGGCTTCTGCGTATCTGAAAAACAACCGCGACGTGCATTTTCGCTTGAAGTTCACCTACGGAACCGGCCGCTGCACCTTCTACACCTGCGATTTGACCTATGAATACATCAAGCTGAACGCCGACTACACCACGTGAACGCAAAACAATTCACCACAGAGGGCACGGAGAGCCACAGAGAAAGAATTTAACTTTTTGATTTTCTCTGCGACTCTGCGTCTCTGCGTGAGACGGTTTAGGTAGCCCGATGAATCTCCTGCTTTCACTCACGGACATCACCCGCACCTTCGGGGCGTTCACGGCCTTGCACGGCGTGAGCCTGGAATTGCCCCCCGGACGTATCGGACTGCTCGGGCCAAACGGGGCGGGGAAATCGACGCTGTTGAAAATCCTGATGGGCTTAATCCCACCATCATCGGGCACGGGTCGCGTGTTGGACCAACCCCTCGGTGGGGACCGGGACGGGCAATCGAACTGGCAACTCCGGCGACTGATTGGCTTCATGCCTGAAGCGGATGCGCTGGTGCCGGGGTTGACGGGCATTGAGTACGTCGGCTTGGCGGGTGAACTTTACGGGATGCCACGCCAACAGGCCCAACGGCGTGCCCACGAAGTGTTGTCGTATCTCGGGTTGGAAGAAGCACGCTACCGCAAGGTGGAAGAATACTCGGCGGGGATGGTGCAGCGGGTGAAGCTGGCGCAGGCCCTCATTCACGATCCGCCCGTGTTGCTATTGGATGAACCGACCAGCGGTCTCGACCCTGCCGGGCGGGATGCGATGCTGAACCTAGTCCGCGAGTTGGCCGTCGATCACAAAAAGTCGATCATCCTCTCCACGCATTTGCTGGCCGATGTGCAATCGGTATGCGAACGGGTCGTCATCATGGCCGGTGGCTTAGTGCGTGGCCAAGGCACCGTGGAAGAACTTTGTGCGCGCCGCAACGACCGCTTCAAGATTCGTATTCAAGGCGACACGACCCGATTTCGGGATGACCTCGCCAGCGGTGGAGTGAAAGTGCTTGCCGAAAGCAGCCAAGGCGAACTGCGGGTGACGGTGCCATTAAAGTGGTCCAACTGGATGTTCTTCAAACTCGCCGAAGCCAACGATGTCGTAATCCGCTCCTTGGTGCGTGACGACGAAAGTCTGGAAGAACTGTTCTTACGCAGTGTCGCAACCTGAACGAAAAGCAAAGGATGATGCCAGCACCATTGTATTTTAGGGGTGTAGCACAATTCGCGGGGGACTCAAAAGCAATGTTCACCGCAGAGTCGCAGAGATCGCAGAGAAATCCATTCAAATTGTTTTCGATTGCTCTGCGCTCTCTGCGACTCTGCGGTGAATTCTGTTATAAGTGGCCCAGGGAATTGAGTTGCATCGAATCTTCATAGACGAATTTCGGATGGCATGTGGACATGTTGCGTCACGGCGAATGTAAGACTCCGGGTGGGAAGCTCGTTGCGGTCGATTTGCGAATCGGTGATGGGAAGCTTGCGGAAGTTCACGTTCGCGGTGACTTTTTCATTCACCCGGAACTGGCATCGAGAAGCACGCTTGACGCGATTGCGGCAACTCTGAACGGTGCGCCGGCGGACCTCGATCTGCTCGCATTCGCGGCGCGAATTCGTGCCGCGATTCCGTTCGGCGTGGAGCTTCTGGGTACGTCACCGGATGCCATTGCGGTCGCCACTCGGCGTGCCATCAGTGGTGACGGCGATGCGGAAGCACCACCGCATCAAGACCGCATTGGCACGTTCACGGCTGCCCAAATTGAAGAGTTCACTGCTAGCTGGAAGTTGTTGCCGTGGCGGTTGATTCCGGAAAAACCACTCAGCCCGACGATGAACGTGGCACTCGATGAAGTTCTCACCGAGCGTGTCGGCAAAGGCGACCGCGCCCCGACGTTGCGGTTTTGGCGGTGGTCGGAACCTGCGATTATTATCGGTCGAACCCAGTCCGTGGCCAACGAAGTGGACCAAGTTGCGGCGGCGGAAATGGGCGTGCAAATCGTGCG
>JAYSXU010000748.1:0-2988 GCA_043716965.1 Fimbriiglobus sp. | reverse complement strand
GGCAAGTGCGGTTCGATCAGTCGCCACTGGGCGTCCGTGATGTCGCTCGGGTAAGGTTGAGTTCTCAGATGCCATTCTATCCAGCTCCACCCCCTTATAGGACAGTCACTGAGAGACGAGAACCAACCCACGAGGCGTGTCGATGGCCCGATTGAGTTTTCACAACGCGAAATTGGTGCTACCGAACGAGATACTTCCCAACGCGGGGGTCGTCGTCAACGGGGAACATATCGCCTCGATTACGACTGACAATGCGGTGTCACCGGATTCGGTTGACCTACAAGGCGCCTACCTGGCCCCTGGGTTTATCGAGCTGCATGTTCATGGCGGGGACGGTGCGGATTTCATGGACTTAACGCCGGAAGCGTTTCGCACTGTGGCCCGGTGTCATGCCCGACACGGCACCACGACGATGACGCCCACAAGCACAGTGGCCACGGTCGAACAATACACTCGCTTCCTGAAAATTTGTTGGGAGTTGCGGGGCACGTTCGATGGTGGTTCGCGGATTCATGGCGGGCATTTGTATGGCCCGTATTTTTTGCGTGAGGCAAAAGGGTGTCATCCGAATGCCACGTTCTTGACCCCAGAAGCAGCACAGGACGAATCGTTTCTCGAATATGCCGGTACGGGGTTGACGACGTTGACCGTGGCACCGGAGTTACCCGATGCCGAACGTCTGGTTCGGGCCGCTTGCGATCGTGGCTTGCTGGTGACTGCTGGGCATAGCTACGCGACATTCACGGAGATGGAACTGGCGGTTAAATGGGGCGTGCGGCATGTCGATCATTTGTTTTGTGCGATGTCGGATCGGGCACGATTGCGGCAACAGCAATCCTTCCCGATGCGGGGCGGTGTGCTTGAAGCCACGCTCTATTTCGATGAACTGACGACGGAAGTGATCGCAGATGGTCACCACCTGACCGGGGATTTGTTGCGGCTGGCGTACAAGGTGAAAGGTCCAGATCGGCTAGCGTTGGTGACGGATACGATGCGGGCGATGGATTGCCCGGATGGCGAATACTGGTTTGGCCCGAATGTGACCGGGGAACGGGTCCGGAAACTCGGTGACATCGGGGTGACACTGGACGGGAAGTCACTTGCGTCCGGTGTGATGGGGATGGACCACGGCATCCGGACGTTTCACCGTTTGACGGGTGCGCCACTGCATGAAGTGATCCGAATGGCCAGCCTGACGCCGGCGCGGATTCTCGGAATCGAACAGGATTACGGCAGTTTAGAAGTGGGCAAGGTGGCCGATTTTGTTGTTCTGGATGAGGCGTTAAACGTGCAACAAGTTTACATCGCCGGCCAGAAGGTCGTGTAAACCAGATGAACGTTAAAACCTTTGCCGAACTGCTTTCACCGATTGGGCAGCAAGCACTGCTCACGGCGGTCGAGTTTGAGCCGACGCTAGCGAAGTACCCCGCCTGTTTCGATCGGCTGCGCAAAACCGTTCCTGCCGAACTCGCACGCGCCGTGCTGGACACTGTTTTGTTGCGGCAGAAAGCGATCAAGAAATTCCCGCAAGCACACAAGCTCTACTTCACCCGCGAAGCCTACGAGATGTCGTCTGGGGCGGGTATCGCCCGCTACCGTGCGGGGCGGTTTGCATCGTTCAATACTGTGGCTGACCTCTGTTGCGGGATCGGTGGTGATGCGATGGGCCTTGCGGCGACGGTGCCCTCAGTCGTCGCCGTCGATCACGACCCGCTGCGGGTAATGATGACGCAAGCCAATCTCGCGGCAATGGGATTGCAGGCGACCTGCATCGTCGGTGACGTGCTAGCGTTGCCCCTGCCAAATGTGGAGGCCGCGTTTGCGGACCCCAGCCGTAGGAACGGCGAGCGACGGACGCTGAGTGTGAACGATTACGAACCGGCACTGGCGGCGTTGATGCGGCGCTGGCCGACGGGGTTTCCGCTGGCCGTGAAAGTCGCACCCGGCGTGCCACGTGACGATCTGGTGTCACTCGATGCCGCGGTGGAGTTCATTTCGGTGAACGGCGAATTGAAGGAGTGCGTCCTCTGGTTTGGCCCTCTTGCAACTACGAAAGTCCGGGCGACGGTGTTGCCAACGGGTGCGACGCTAACGGGCGATCCGCAACATTGTGCGGATATCGGTGAGGTGCAAACCATCGTGTACGACCCCGACCCGTCGATCAGCCGATCCGGGCTTGTGGGGACGTTGGCAAGCCAACTTGACGCGATTCAATTTGACCCGAACATCGCGTTCCTGACTTCGGACACATTGCAGAAGACGCCATTTGCCACGGCGTACCGGGTCGTGGAGGTGTTGCCGTTTCACGAAAAGAAGCTGGGCATGTGGTTACGTGCAAATCAAGTGGGGCGGGTCACGATCGTGAAACGGGGTTCATCTGCCGATGTGAATGAATTGATGACGAAGTGGAAGCTGCGCGGCGACGAGCACTGTGACATCCTATTGACACGAGTTGCGGGTAAGGCAGTAGCGATCGTGTGTCAACGCATTGTCAACGAGAAAGGCTGAACCAACAACAACCGAGCCACGACGGTAACGGAGTGGCCCAACCTGCCCCGTGCTAAACGGAATGTTGCCAGTTGAGAATTGCGTGATGTGGGTGGAAGTTTGGGCCACTCCCTAACGGTCGTGGCTCGGATGGGTTGAGCTTGTTTGCCTACTTGTCCGTGACGGGCGGTGTATTTTGCTTCGCCACGGGGATCACGCGATAGATCCACTTTTCCGACCCGAGTCCGTTGTTGTCGTTCGGGCGGATGTCGTTCTGCATGGGCCGCACGTTGTCCGTCGGTCGGGTGAAGTCGATCTGCAACGTCTTGCGGCTAATCGAGCGAACTCCGCCGTCCGCTTCTTGGACCGCGTTGCCGTTGGACAGTCCGGTCACGTAGATACTAAAATTGTTAGTGTTCGATGATTTGTCCGGGGCGTCCAACCACACGGCAACACCGTACACCGCACGGGGTACGGAATCGGGTTTCGTGACCGGGATTT